>JACZVE010000369.1 GCA_022572825.1 SAR324 cluster bacterium | reverse complement strand
ACGCCGGCTCATTGGGCATCGATCCGCTCCCGGTCGGCCGCGCGCCGCTCCGCTCCCGTTGCAGCGTGAAATCCGATGTTATCGTCGCCCGGCAGACGGGCGGGGAGCAAGCGGGTCGCGCAGACGAAACCCGAGCGGCAACACCCTGCCCTGGCATCGCTGAGCGGGCGTGATCGGGGCTCGCATCCACGCCGACAGATTGCGGGTGGAAGCCTCGTACTCCTGCCAAGTCCCATTCGGATTGGGCAGGGCGCGGGTGCCCGGTGAGCGGAGGTACAATCGATGACGGCCGCATCTCCACTGGCGGGCAATTCCGGTAGACGCGCCGGTGAGCCTGAATCTCGGGATCGCGTCAGCCCGCGAACCGGCGCAAAACCTGGAATCCAAGCGAAAAGCGCTGGCGCTGTCATTGACTGGCGGTTCCGCCAACCCGATTCCGATCAAGCTGCTGAACTTCGCCAGGATGCCGAAGGGAGAGGCTTAATCCGAAACCGATTCCGAGTGGAAAGACAGCCACTTGCCGTAGCTCGGCCATAAAACTGAGGTATTACCCGGAAATGAGTTGCACCATGCCCGAGCCAATGGGTAGGGTAAAGCCTTTCCATACAATGGAATGACCACTTTTATCCAAGGGTAGTCGCCATGGCTGATAGCGTTTATAAAGTCATCGAAATCGTGGGATCCAGTGAAAAATCCTGGGATGATGCGGCCAGAGTCGCCGTTGAGCGGGCAGGCCAAACCCTCGATGATTTGAGGGTCGCCGAGGTTACCGCCCAGGACTTGAAAATAGAGAACGGGAAAGTTGTTGCCTACCGTACGAAGTTAACCATTTCGTTCAAATATCGAGGCGAATAATCTAATTCGCTGGGAATTATTGATACGCGCTTATCCCGTTCGCTCAGAAAGCCACCGGCATAGTCCGCGCCGGAGTGTGTGTTTTCGTTTGTGAATCCTCACCCCTGACGTACTCCGGCTCGTGCACCGGCCTTGGCCTTGCCTTCCGCATGTGCCCAAACAGCGGGTGCGCCCGGCGGTGCGTTAGCGCGCCGGCCTGGACACCATCCTGCCGCTGCCGACCGACCAGGATCCCCGACTTTCGCCCCGCCATCCGACGCTCCCTTGATCTCCCCGGACGCTGATCCGGCCGAGCTTGCCGGTGAGTTCGGCGAATAGACTCCCATCCGGGCCGAAAAACGCCACAACGCCCTCGGCAGTTGCCACGGGTTCCGCCTCTTGCGCTTGCGATAAGGCTTGTCTTCAAAGCCTTGTTACCCGCGCCGTGCGCCTATCCCCGTGTCCATAACCGTACACAATGAGTATATCCCGCTCGGTTACAATGCCCACCAGCTTGCCGTCCTCCACGACGGGCAGGCAGGCGATCTTTTTATCCACCATCAATGCTGCCGCGTCCTGTGCCGATTGATGGGGCGCGATGGTGACAGGGTTAGCAAACATAATCTGCGCCACATTAATCCGGCTCAATGCCCAAAGCAGCTCTGGAACATCCATGGAGGTCATTTCGCCGATGGATCCCCGCCTGAGATCACGAGGAGTGACCACACCCACCAGCCGCCCCTTATCATCGACGACCGGCAGATGCTTGATGCTCTTCTCCATCATTTTGTTGTTGGCGGCTGCGATTGATTCCTTGCGATTGACCGTGACCACCTCGGTGTGCATGAATTCCTGAATCTTCATGGCATCGCCCTCCTGATGAAAGGAACCATGTACGAAGTTAAGCGCGAATTCAGCCTCTGCCGCCGAGTCAGCCTGAAAATTGGGCTATCCCGGATACCCATTTCGGATGCAGCCGCACCGCTTCGTTTCCCTTAACCGACGCCTTTACATCCGTCTGGTTGAAGATCGCGGCAGCCGCCTTTGCTGGTTCCCGGGTCGGAACCCACACGTCGATGCCGCTTTCTCCCCTCTCTTTGGCTGCCATGGCAGCCGCCGCAACTTAGATGAACAGGCGATTGAGTCCGGGCAGGTAGTTGTCCTGGAGCAATTCCTGCTGCGCCGGCATGGGTTGCCCGGCCTGGATAATGCCGTCGACCTGCTGAACCCGCGCTGCGATCTCTCGCTAGCGCTTGCGGCGTCTGCGAGTCCGATAGGCCCTGTAAGCGATCAGCCCACCGCCAACCGCGAAGACGATAGCGACAAGCCCGCCGCCGAACCCGTAGACGCCCGGATGAATGCCGGACGCCTCGCTGGGATGAATAGCGGAGGCCCCGCCTGTTGCGCACCAGTTCCTCCGCTTGCCCCTGCCATCGTAGGGCACCGCATAGCCCTTTTTGAGCAGCATGGCGCTCACGTCCTGGCCGTCTGCATACACGTCGGCCAGTAGCCGGAAGAACTTCCCACGCTCGACATTGCGCAGCTCCGTGCTTTGCGCCTTGCTCATCAGCGCCACCAGATAGTCCCGCGCCAGGATGGCCTTGTCCTTCTCCGCCTGGCACTTGCCGCGAATCTCCGGGGTGTCAATGCCCCGTATGCGCACGTTGATCTTTTCACCGATGAGCGGGTGCAGGGCCTGGATCGAGAACGTGCAGGTATCTCCGTCGTAACAGCGATGGTACAGCACGCCTTCAAAGGGGCCGTAGGACTCAGCCCAGGCGGGCGCGGAGATGCACACTAGGGCGGCAGTCAGCAGGAATCGCACGGGAAGGCCCCCTCATGGTCAAGCGCACCTATACGAAATCAAGCCAGTGGAGGCAAGCGAAATGGAGGCGGAAGAATGGCCGCGCATCCGGCCCGTAAAAAGGTAAGGACCCCGACCCTTCCACCAAAGGGGGACACATGGGTGGTGGGCCTGAGGGGGGATCTCGCGATCCACCCTGCCCCAAGAGTCGAGGTCCCATAGGGACACTAACAGGCCATCTCCCAATCGGGAACCCTTTCCGAATTTATGGTATTGATAGGCGGGGAGTTCGTTCAGCGATTCTTGGCGGCTCCAACTGGGAAATGTCAGATCTTGGGATAAGAAACGGTCGGGTCATGAGACCCGCCCGCAATCCCGTAATAACAGGAGATCCGTGATGAAGCGATTTACGTGTTTGATCGGCGCGACGATGTTGCTTGCTATGCTAACAGCCGCGCCAATCTCTTCACAACAATTGCCTCCAGGTGTCAAGGTACAGGTGGTCCAGCAATTTTCACCCTCCGTTTTTCCCGGCGCGAAAAGCGTGACGCAATTTTTGTTTACCCTGGAGCCGGGCGCAAGGCTGGACGACTTCAGTCCCCCGGGGCTCAACATCTGCACCGCGCTTGCAGGCGCGGCTAAGGTGACTCTCAAAGATGGTAAAACCGTGACTCACAAGGCGGGCGATACGTGGATCGAGGAGAAGGGCGTACCATTTTCCATCGTTAATGAGGGGAAGGTTACCTTTGTGGATTCTTTCGTCCAGATCGTATACTGATCCCATTCCCTTGCATTCCGGGTGGGGGGCCGCCCCCACCCGCCGCCGTAAATTTCCTCTGTACCAACACCAAAATCCGGGCCTGCCGCTAGTCGCCTCCTGTTGCCGGATTGAACGAGCACTGGCGGCTCGAGCCGTCATGCGC
>JACZVE010000368.1 GCA_022572825.1 SAR324 cluster bacterium | reverse complement strand
GCTGTTTCTGGCCCACGCTCAGCTCGTCTGCGTTACGATCCAGCACGTCGCGCGTCAGTTCCGCGCTTTCCAGGGCATTTAGCATGCGCCGATCGAGATCCGCGGGAAGCCCGCCCTGGAGCCGGAAGGGAATTGCGAGATTTTCCCGTACGGTCAGGCCCAGCAGTGAAGGCTCCTGGAAGACCATCGCCGCGCGGCGCCGCAGTTCGCTGACAGGCCATTGGTCCAGCGGGCGCCCCAGCACGGCAATGCTGCCCGCCGTTGCCTCATCGAGCCGGTTGATGAGCCGGATCAGGCTGCTTTTGCCGGCGCCACTCGGCCCGACCAGCGTGGTGACGCCGCCGCGGCTGAGGGAAAAATCAATGCCGTCGAGCACCCGCTTCCCGTGATCACCCAGGTGCCGCGAGACCCCTCGCATCACCACGGCGTGGTCGCCGTCGCTCGCGGCGCTGCGCCCGGCTCCTTGCGTCTGGCTGGCAGCGGTGTGTCCGCTTGCTGGCTGCTCGTGCATGGGGCGTCCAGTCGCTCGATTATCGTTTGCGCTCGCCGCCGGCGCGCCCGCCTCGCCGCCCCCGAAACTGGGCGGGGCGCGGGCTCAGTTTCCGGCTCAGTCGTTGCGCCATCGGCCTTCCAGGGCCTGCCGCGCCAACGACAGAGCACGCTGAGCGAAGTGCAACTGGTGCTCCCGGCGTGTGAGGAATGGGTTCAACTCCAGGCACTCACTGACCTTGCCATCGGCTGCCGCGAAAGCCATCCAGCACAGGCCGTACTTGAAGCTGCGGCGGCCGGCATCGGGCGGTCCGGCCATGCCGCTTTCCGCAATGGCGTAATCGGTACGCGCTTCACGGCGCATGGCTTCGGCAAGGGCCTCCACCGCCGCGCGCGATACGGCGGATTCGCCCGGCAGCCGGCCGCCCACCAATGCAGATTTGCCGTGAGCATCGTAGGCAAAGCGGGACTGCCGGAAGTAGCGCGAGGCGCCGCTGCGAGCCGCGAGGGCGGCGGTCATCAGTCCGCCGGTCGTCGTTTCCACCAGGGAGAGGCTGTGCGGCCGCTGCCCTTCACGGCGCCGCGCCAGCAGCGCGGCCAGGGCGCCTGCTTCGTCATCGAGCCGGGCGCGCAGGGCCTCCAGTGTCATATCCAAGCCAGATCGCCGACCCATCTCGTTTCCCTCCCCATCGATCAGCCGGGCGCCCAGCGTCCCCTCGCGGTACAGCCCTTCCTCTTCGATGCGGGCCGTGGCGGGCTGGGGAAGCATTCCGGCCAGCGGATCGCCGGCTTCGGCGGCGTTGCGGATCAGCGTGGAGGACAGGCAGGTGAACGGCGCAAGCCAGCCGGCAAGCGCCTCCCGCGGATAGGTATTATAGTGCAGCGCGACACCCCGCGTGGCACGCAATTCTTTCAGGGCAGGCATCAGCGGGTAGCACTCCCGCTCCAATATGTGGAAATGACAGCTTTCGGCCAGCACCGCGAGGTCCGCATCGCTGAAAATGCGCCGATCCGCCATGCGCCGAATCAGGTCCGAGCCGGCCATCCAGGGCAGCCGGCCCCTGGCGTCATCGAGCTGTCCGCGCAGCAGGGGTATCAACTCCGCTGTGCGTACGGCTCGCTGAAATGCGAGCTCGAGGGTGGAGACCGACAGGCGCTCGGGTGAGAGCACGAGCCGCTCGCCGGCCAGCTCCGCCTGGCGCGCCAGGTAGCAGGCCTCCGTGTCCGCAATGGCGGAAATGGACCGCTCGCACAGCTCCAGACGCATGTGCGGCGCGACCTCTGCATCGGCTTTTGTCGGGTCCGGGTGGCGCCCGTTCGACAGCACGAACAGCAAGCGTTCCAGGGCCCGATTCTGGCACAGCACAGCCTCCGCGGCGGCGAAATGATTGAAACCGATCGGATTTCCCGATATTGGAAAAATGAGCGTTGACGCCAATGACGACCCTCACAGGGTGGAAGGAGCGTTCTTCATGATGCATATCCAGGCACGGTGGGCAGCGCACTGGCTCCGCTACGCGCTGCGTGCGTGCGCCGTGATCGGGTTGCTTGCCGCCGCGATGGTGCTCGTGCCGGGCGCTGCCTGGAGCCAGACACCGGATCGGCTGGATTTGCGTCCGTTCCGGGCACGGGTTGACGATCTGTTATTTCAGTACGGGCTCCAGCACGACCGACTGGCGCTGCTGCTGTATTCCACGCGCTCGGGCATCTATCTATATCAGCACAATATCCACCGGCCGATGATCGCGGCCTCCAACGCCAAGCTGGTCACCACCTATGCCGCCTTGCAGGTGCTCTCGCCCGACTATCGCTGGCGCACCCGTTTTTACCTGGTCGAGGAACAAAATGACGCGCAGGGGCCGGCGCGTCAAGGATTGCTGGTACAGGGAAGCGGGGATCCCACGCTCACCGCCGCCGATCTGGACAGGATTGCCCTGATGTTGAAGGGCGCCGGCCTGCGGCGCCTGGACGGCGGGATCTACCTCGACGGCCGGCGATTTGACGAGGTGATGTTTCCCGGCTCCTGGGGCGACGTGTCCAAAGGCGAGCCCTGGTTTGCGCCCGTCAGCCCGTTCATCGTGGAAAAGAACGTGATCGACTTCGTCATCGCGACGCGTCCGGACCGGCAGGGCTTCGAGGTGTTGACGAGGACGCCCGGCTTCGATGTGATCTCGGCCCTCAAGCCGACGGAGCAGGAAAAACCGAACATACGTGTCGAGCAGCGCTGGCATGCGGACGGCGCCACATTCACACTCGTCGGATCGCTGGCACCCTCGCCGAACCCGTACAACTTTTCCGCCGCCGTGGAACGGCCACGAGTGCATTTCTACCGGCAGTTGCGCGCAAGTCTGCGGCGTGCCCGCATCGGCGGAGCCATGCCGTTGCGGCTCGCTGGACCCCTTCCCCCGCGTCGCCAGTTGCTCTACACGCAGCTCTCCCCGCCACTGCGGGAAGTCATCGTCGAGGTGAACAAGCACAGCAGCAACCTGGCGGCCGAGGTGTTGCTGCGCACCATGGGCCTGTACGAGAACAGCCACGGCGTTTCCACCGAGGACGGACTGGCCGTGCTGGGACGCGTGATGAAGCGGGAGTTTTACCAGTCAGCCGCCGAACTGGTCATGGTGGATGGCTCCGGGCTGAGCAGGAAGGCCCGGATCAGCGCCTTGCTGATGGTGCGCCTGCTCAATCGAGTGCGGGACGAATTCACGATCCGACCCGAGTTTATCAGCTCGCTCAGCGTCGCCCTTACCGACGGCACCTTGCAGTTCCGCAGCTACCCCTGGCGCATGAAAGGCCGGCTGCGCGCCAAATCGGGCACGCTGGCAGCCGTCAGCAACCTGAGCGGCTACCTGCAACTCGAGCACGACGTTATCATCTTCTCCTTCCTCATCAACGATGAGGAGCGCCATTTTCTGGAACTGCAGCAGGCCCAGGATCAGGTGGTGGCGGGCATCTACGGCGCTTTGCTGGCGCTGGAACCCCAACTGCCGATGCCGTGATCGGGTAATACATTGTTGTTATTGTTCTTTTCCTCACCCCCGGTCCCTCTCCACGCAATGAGACCTTTGCGCAACT
>JACZVE010000367.1 GCA_022572825.1 SAR324 cluster bacterium | reverse complement strand
GGATACCGGTATGCCGCTTAAGGCGCCGACGGCCTTATTCAACTGCGTGCCCCTTGTGTCTGGCGAAGGGAAGAGCCGCATAGGCCCAACATGCACCCCCCAGAAAAATTCCGGTCAGTGGGCAAGCAATACCCCATCCGGTAATCCGGAATTCTTGAGTAAATTCAACGGTTCTTGTTTTTGCGTTGAATAGGTTCGTACAATCCGAGTTGATGTTTAGATCGTCAGGCACAACAGCCTCATATCGAAGTGTCATATATGTGCAAGACGCCAGAAATATGCCTGCGGCCAATAAAATGAGAATATTTGCAGCTCTCGCGCCCATGTTCGTCTCCTCAATTACAATCGTTTGATTGCCAATAATATCAGCGCGGCCGGGCAGGTAGAACACGCCTCGCACCTGGCGGCGCTGAGCGAATCGGTAAAGGCTGCGCTGGCGAGAGCCTGGAGTCATCGACACCACCCCTTCCTCATCCCGCCGTGGTACGGTCGGCCCAGGCCGCGCTCGATCATCAGGGCTGCCACATTCCGGCCATCCGCCTGAACGGTGGCCACGATCCGGAAGTATTTCCCGCGCTGTGCATCTACAAAGTCAATCCGGCCAGCATTGCGAAGCAGGTTGCGAAGAAAGTCCGTCGCGGCCTTGGCCTTTTGTTTCTCCGCTTCGCATTTCCCCGGATTTCAGGTATGTCGATCCCCCGGATACGGACAGCGATTCTCTCTCCGAAAAATGGATGCACGCCGGGCAGGGTGAACGTACAGGTGTCCCCATCGTAGCACCGTAGCCACGTCACATTTTCAAACGTGGTGGCCCAAGCGGGCGTCGCAGCCCACAGGACGGCGGCGGTCAGGATGAAGCGCATGGACAGGCCCCCTCAGCGCACCTATACGGATTCAAGGCCGTGGAGGCAAGAGCTTGGTTATTGCCGCCCAGCATGTGGGCATGGGCGAGGAGGCTATCAACCACGCGGCTGGGATTGCCATCGGGCAGCAAAATGCCAAATCTGAGCACGGTTCGCGGGGTTGGGGGGGTCTCTGCTGGCCCCCCGATTTTCCGTCATCAATCGCCAATTGTCATGCCCCGAAAACTTTCTCGCAGTGCCCCGCAAGAAGTATGACTGATTCGCAAAATTGGAGGTGTCATGGGTGCCATTTCGATTGAACGACAGATTTCGATTCTTATTGTGAAGCTCACCGGACTCCTCACCGAGGACATACTCCTGAAACAATTCGGTGACATCCGGTCTATTATCAACCCAGGAGAAAAGGTGAGAATTCTATATGATCTTCTGGAAATCGAACTGAATGAAACAGCGGAAATTGCTCTCGAAGCTCAGCACATCTATAAATCGATAGAAAAAATGTCGATCGCGTTGCAGTTGTATTAACGGATTATCTTGTGAAAACGAGGGCAGGTATCGCTTTTGTCCATGCCGACAAATGTGAGGTGTTCTATGACTTTGAATCGGCAATTAAGTGGTTAAAGACAGGATAGTTTCAGGGAAATGGGACAAGGGGAAGCCGAGCACCTATGGCCCCAAGGCAAGATGTATCTTGCGGTCAAGAGTCTTGCATTGAAAGCAGGGCATGGCTACCGTTGCAAGCGGTTCTGGCCTCTGGTGGCATTTGGGATTGGTCGTAATTATTCGGTAGCGGGTGCTACCGAAAAGAAAGCACACCGTCACACTAAATGTCGTATTTGCCGGCAGACCGAGCGCGAACCTCAAGGATTAAGGGCACCGTGCGTGAAATTGCCACTAGAGGCAAGAACCTGGTTACTGCCGTACTCCAGGCCGCCAGAAGCCAATCTGAGGGACTTATTGGGGTGGGGATGGTGTGGGGCCGGGAATCTTGTACCAATCCTGTACCAAACTTTTGCCCGAAACCGGGCTTTGTGCCAATCTGTGCCAAAAAAAGGGGACTCGCGAAAAGGCTAAGTCCCTGAAATTACAGCGCGTCCGGCAGGACTCGAACCCACGGCCACCGGCCGCGCCGATCGGCCCCTATCCCCGCGGGCGGTGGAGGGACAGCCAGCGCGTGAAGAGGGAGCGATGAGGCGCGAGCAGGCGAAGCCCGCCGCCGGCGCCACCCATGCGCAGCGCTCGCTGGTGGCGGAGGTGGCCTCCCACCGGGAGGCGCTGCTGCAGGCCTGCTGGGCACACCAATGCTGGAGCGGGCAATCTCTCAAAACCTGCTCGTAGACCGTCGATTGGCTGCCCGCCTAGCCGCGCCCGGGCATCGCTCCCCGCCTGCGGTGCCCGGCACGAACGGCGGTTCCGAGGCTCAAATTTGCCCGAAGCTGGTGACGTAGCCGAAATGGAAGCCGATGTCCGAACTGTTGTTGAACCCGCTGTGATTTTCCGTGAGCGCCAGGGTGATGCGGTCATTGGGGGTTAGATCGATCTTCATGCCGAAGCTGACCTCGTGGGACAGTTCGGCCAGTTCCGTGTCGCTGGCAGTGCGGAAGGGGGAGGTCGTGATCTTATCCTGGATGAGATAGGAAATGTCCGGGTTTGCCCCGAGGAGGAATTCCCAGGCCACTAGAAGCGAATAGATGGGATCCGGATCCAGGCCGGGCAATAGATCCCAATCCCCGGGGAATATGGCGCCTAGATTGAGGTGCAGGCATCCGCGTCCGAACAGGATGGAGGAGGCCACACCGATACCGTAGTCCGTGTGGCCGCTGCCCAGCAGCCTGTCCGCATCCCCGGTGGGCAGCTTCACGGCCACGCGCGCGTCAATCTTCGGGAGAAATTTGTCGCCTTCCGCTCCCTCGTAGATGGGCCATTTCGCGGAAACGACCACGTCGCCCAGGCCTTTGTAGCTGAACCCGGAGCGGAACAGCTTCTCGCCGTTCAGGAACAGAGCGAGCGTGGTGGCGTTTTTGGGAAATGTGGTGCGGTTTGACTGTCCCAGGCCGAGCGTGTCGTGGAATTCCTGGATCAGATTGTCCAGGATGCCTCCGCCGATGGCGAGAAAGGGCAATTCCACGTCGACCTGCAGATCCTCCGTCACACCATAGGTGAACAGCAAGACGACGCGGAGGGTCTCCATGTCCAGGAAAAACTGATCCGTGCCCGGATTGTCGGCGATCACCCTGTCGAAGTCGGCCTCCCGAAACGGGTTCCGGACGCCTTCCGTGCGCCCTGCGGTGATGCCCCCCGTTCTGGCGTATGTATTGGATAGGGACATGGTAATTCCGGCCACAAGGTGTCCCGGGGGAAGAAACATCTGCTCGTCGGGCAGAAAGCCCAGGAAGGGCAGGCTCAATGGGAACAGATTGCGTACCCGGATGGGCCCTTTCTGGTCGGGAAACCAACCCGGCGGAAGAAAACGATGCTCCTCTGTCTGCGGCAAACCGGCCTCCCCACCTGCCTGCAGCGTACCGGCGCCCCCATCCTGCGGGGGCTGTTGGCCCCGCACCGGACCGGCGGTAAGGAGAACGAGCATGCCCCAGGCGAGGGTGAGAATGAGGATGCGCAGTTCCATGCAAAGGGCCCGATGCGCTTTGGAGGTTGACACGTGTTTCCCCTCACCCGATATTTCCCAGATGGAGCCGCCCATACGGCCCAAA
>JACZVE010000366.1 GCA_022572825.1 SAR324 cluster bacterium | reverse complement strand
GATTTTCAATTGATTGGAGAATGTTGCTTGCTTTGCCTGTTTCCATTCCTCCATCTTCAAGTACCTGCATAAATTTGTGCGGGCTAATTGACTCGTAATCTGCCATATTTGATTATCTGTTCCATTGCTTCCGATGGTAAACCAATATCAAGCCATTGTTCATCAGGAACTTTCTCAAATCCGATGTCTTTCGTTATACTTCGCGGATCCTTATACTTTGAGACCCTTATGTCCAGCATTTCCTTAATTGTCCCATTGTCTTTGCATATATCGAATAGGAACAAAATTTCTTCCTTTAGGTTTTTCAGAGCAAGTATCTCTGTTCGACCTTTGGTGACTACATTCAAAAAATGGCAAATCGCTGTGTAGTAATCACCCTTATTGACAGTAGTCACCCGGAACTTAATATTCACCCCGCTCATTTTGGCAATCGGATCTGCAAGTATTTGATTCCAACAGCAATTTCGATTTCAATTCTCTATTAGTGTCAACCCGCCAGTCAAATTTGTAAACCCATTTATAGATATCCTATTTCTGACAGAATCGCCACGATTCGGGGATTTTTCAAATTAGGAGACCGCCTCCTGAATTGCAATATTGACCCGGACACCCTTCACGAGCTAAAGGGGATAGCGGCTGCCCATGGTCATTCTCTCCAGGCCGAGTTGAAGACGATCGTGGAGCGGGCGGTGCGTTCGTCCGATATTCAGGTCAAGCATCGACTGCAAGGACTGGATGAGCTTTTCGCCCACCGTTGGTTCGATGTCAGCGTCAAGCTGATCGGCGAGGACAGGGATCGGTGAGCCGTGGGGTCGCTGATTTTGTTCGCGCCATCGCCGGCGGGCCGATGAAAAGCCATATCCGCTGGATTGAAGAGATTTTCTAGGCGGCCGGAATTCTTCTTCATCAACGCCGACGCACCAGTAATGCGGGCCGTCGGTGCAACCGGGCACGCGTTGATCGGTGGACGGAAGGCGCGAACGCTATGACATCTTCAGCGGCGGCACCCGCACCGGCCTCTTCCCGCCTGGTGGAGCGCTACTTCATCGTCTCTGCCGACTGCCACGTCAACGAGCCGGCCAGCTTGTGGGCCGAGCGCATCGAGCCGGAATTTCGCCGGCGCATCCCCCGCGTGGAAGTGGACGATGCGGGGCAGAAGTGGTCCATCGCCGAAGGGCTGCGCCCGGTGCGCATCAAGGACTTCCCCACCGAGTTCACCCAGGGGCAGGCCTTCAGCCTGGAGGCCCGCGATCTGGACCTCTCCCAGCGCGGATCGCCGCAGCCGGACATCCGCAACAGACACCACGACCTGGACGGCGTGAACGCGGAGGTGGTGTACCCCAACAAGGGGCTGCTGATGTGGACCTCGCCGGACCACCGGCTGTCGGCCGCCATGTGCCGGGTGTGGAACGATTGGGCTCAGGAGACCTTCGCCGGCCACCGCGAACGCATTCTCCCCGTGGCGGCCATCGCTCCGGGGGAGGTCGGCGTGGCGGTCGCCGAGGTGCAGCGGGTGGCCAGGATGGGTTTCCGCAGCGTGTTTTTGCCCGTGCAGGTGGCCGGCCAGCCCTACAATCTGCCCCTGTACGATCCGCTCTGGGCGGCCTGTCAGGACGCACGCCTGCCGGTGGCCTTTCACGTCGGCACGGGCCGCGACCCCCGTTCGGCGACCGGCAACGGCGCCGCGGTGATCAACTACGTCGTGCACGCCCTGGCCACGGCCATGGAGCCACTCACGCAGCTGTGCGCCTCGGGCGCGTGCGAGCGCTTCCCCGGGCTCAGGTTCGTCACGGTGGAATGCGGCATCGGCTGGCTGGCCTGGGCGCTTTGGGCCATGGACGAGAGCTACAAGAAGCACGACTACTGGGTCTCGCCCAAGCTGCCCCTGCTGCCCTCGGATTACTTCCGGCGCCAGGGCTGGTGCACCTTCTGCGACGACCCGATCGGCATCGAGACCCGGCACTGGGTGGGCACGGAGCGCCTGCTGTTCGGCAACGACTATCCGCACCACGAGGGCTCCTGGCCGAACAGTGAGGAGGTGATCCGGCGCACCATGGGCGGCCTCCGCGACGAGGAGCGCCGCATGATCCTGGGCGGCAACGCGGCCGCGCTGTATGGCATCGAGCTGCCGGAGCGGCCAGGCGGCTGATAGAACTTCGTTAGGTTTAACGGCAGATGAACGCTGATGAACACGGATAAGTATTCGTGCCTATCCTTGTTGCTCCGCAACGAGGGTAAATATGACGCTCTCCCGTGCGTGGTGCAATGTCGGTAGTTGCCTCACCCCCGGCCCCTATCCACGTTGTGGAGAGGGGGGCTTCCGACGAGGGGCCGGTGGTCATGGGGTAATCTTTTCACTGTGCTTTTCACTGCGGGCGGCTCCCCTTTCCATGAACTGGAAGGGGAGAAACGCGAGTCGGCGAGGGAGAAACGCGAGCTGGCGAGCGCTTCACAGGGCTTCAAGTTCGCGACGACGCCCATTGAAAATAGGAGCGTCAGGATATCAACATAGGGGGGTGAGGCGCCGGATAATACAAACGGACACATCAACTCGCCTGAGGCATCCGAGCACAGACCTGATAGCAGGATGTGCACGCCGGACAGCGACAGCTCTTGGGGGAAGAAAGGAGGAGCATGCCCGACGTCTATGCCACCATCGCCGAAGCCGATCCGGAAACCCAGCAGCGCCTTGCGGATGTTCTGGAACTCCGTGCCGCCGATGCCCAGCAGCGGGCGATGCTGGAGGCCTATCTTTCCGAACTCGATTTCCCGCACCAAGCCCGCGTGCTGGAGGTCGGATGCGGGCCCGGCCCGGTGACGCGGGTGTTGGCCGCCTGGCCCGGCGTCGCGGAGGCGGTCGGAGTCGACCCTTCACCGGTATTCATCGCCAGGGCGCGGGAAAAAGCCGCCGGGGTCGATAGGTTGCGCTTCGAGGAGGGCGATGGCCGCGCCCTGAGCTTCCCGGACGGTTCATTCCACGTGGTCGTCTTTCACACCACGCTCTGCCATGTACCCGGCAGCGACAAGGCCGTGGCGGAGGCCTTCCGGGTGCTCCGCCCCGGAGGGTTGCTAGCCATCTTCGACGGCGACTACGCTTCCACCACGCTGGCCACGGGCGACCACGATCCGCTGCAGTGCTGCGCTGATGCAGCGATGGCCACGCTCGTCCACGACCGTTGGCTGGTGCGGCGGCTGCCGGATGTGGTTCGATCCTCGGGTTTTGAGCCGATGCGCATTCGCAGCCACGGCTTTGTGGAGATCACCGAACCCGGCTACATGCTGACCCTGGTCGAAGCAGGCGGCATCGGACTTCGAGGACCGTGAACGTGGCAGCGAGTGACGCTGGAAGTAGAACCAATCAAAGAACTGGAGAAGCATAACGTAAAGACCAGAGCCACGCCTACAATGTTGATAGCGCTATCGCTGAGGAATCCCAGAGAGATAGCCCAAGTAAGAAGCACGAGCAGCAAATCATGGCCGCCTCTGAGGAGCCTTCCGACAGAAAAGAAGGAGATCGTGATAAGACTGACTCGGGCAGTTATCAGGAGTTCGAATACGACTTTAGAGAAGACAAGATAAG
>JACZVE010000035.1 GCA_022572825.1 SAR324 cluster bacterium | reverse complement strand
CTTGATGCGGCGCTCGCGCCCCTCGGGCAAATCGCCGACATCCTCGGGGAGTTGGCCCGCATCAACGACGACGGCGGCATCCTCAAGGTCTCCCATCTCGCGCAGTTCGACATTGGTGAACTTCGCCTCGACCGGGCCGCGGCGGCCGACCACGTACACGTCGGTCATGGGCGAGCCATGGATCGCCCGGGCCGCGTACTCGGTGAGGTCGGACTCGGCGCATTCGGCCGGCGTCTTGACGAGAACGCGCGCCACGTCCATCGCCACGTTGCCGTTGCCGACGACGGCCACACTCTCCCCGCTCAGGTCGAAGGTGTAGTGACGATAATCGGGATGGCCATTGTACCAGCCCACGAAGACGGTCGCGGGGAAACTGCCGGGCAGGTCCTCGCCCGGGATGCCCATGCGCCGGTCGGTCTCCGAGCCGGTCGTGAACAGCACCTGGTGATAGTGGGCCAGCACCTCCGCCAGGGTCAGATCTTCGCCGAAGGTGACGTTGCCGAAGAAACGGAAGCCGTCGCGGCCCGCGGTGCGGTCGTAGAGCCGGATCACCGACTTGATCTTCGGATGGTCGGGGGCGACGCCTCCCCGTACCAGGCCATAGGGCGTAGGGAGCCGGTCGAAGAGGTCTACCAATACCTGCAGGGAGTCGTCTTTGAGCAGTTCTTCGGTGGCGTAAAAGCCGGCGGGCCCGGAGCCGAAGATGGCCACGCGGAGCGGGTTGGACGCAACGCCGATTGGATCTGCCAAGGGGGGCACCTCCTCCTTGCGGGGTTCGATGCGGAAGAAGCCGGCGCTTCCAGCCGCGAAACTCCCCCCTTTATAAACAATCTGAATAATCTGGATCGCGTTGGCAATCCATCGTGCGGCAATGCTCAGCGCCGTACGGGCGCCACCGGTACATACGGGAGCGCGAAAAAACAGGGGTGGAGTTACCGCCGGTCAAAGCAGGGCAGTGATGATTCGGCGCAACCTTTCGCCTCCCAGCACCGCATTGTCCGGCCCGGTATTGCGAAATCGGAAGGCGCGACGGCCCTGGCGGTCGAACACCAGCAGCGTGGGAATGCGGGTGATCCCTCCGAACGCCTGCGACAGGCCCTCGTTACCCATCACCACCGCGTAGGGTGGCGCCATGCGCCGCAGAAAAGCCGCCAGCTTGCCCGGATCGGAGTAGCCTTCGAACTGCTCGAAATAGTTGACGGCGACGATCTCCAGGCCGGCATCCCGGTAGCGCGGGTATAGGGCGTTCAGCTCCTTCATCTCCACCCGGCAGGGGACGCACCAACTGGCGAAGAACGTTACGATGACCACGCGCTCCCGCAGGTCGCTCGCGCGCAGTGACGGGCCCCACAACGGGGGGCGGGAGGCCAAGGCTTGCCGCAGCGGCGCGGTGAGCCGGAAGTGCGCGCGGCCGTCAACGGGCACCGGCTGACTCGCGGAGGACGCAGCGAGCGCGAAGACGGATAAGCCGAGGATCAGTACGGTCAGCGTGCGAAGCTTCGAGGGGTGCATCATTTTCCTGCCGGCGCTGCCGGCTCGCGCCGGGAAGCCAGGATTCGGGCAGGAGACGGCCGCAGCCGGCCATCGTCCATGTTACCCACTTAGCCTACCAGATTGCCGGACAATTGTCCGCGTTGCGGCCGGCCCGCCCAGGGCGAGTGCAAAGTAAGGGATCGAGCGCTTGCGATGATGGAGACCATGGCTATGAGCTTACTCCCGTGTGCCTGAGGAAGGCTCGCGAGGGCCTGTCTCGAAGGCCACGGCGAGAAAAACGGAAGACCGGGCCCCTATTCCGCGCCCTTCGAGACGCTCGCGATGCTCGCTCCTCAATGACGCGGAAAGAACATTCAAAGGACTTTGCGATTGCCCTGCCACCCCACCCGGGGCGATCCGCCAGGGCGCGGTCCAGGCGGCTGTGTCTGCCGCGACCCGGCGATGAACCGAGCGGGCCGGGTGGTGCGGTGCTGTCCGGCGCGGAGAGGTCAGGCGGAGCGCGGGCGGTGATGGACCAGGGTTACGACGTTGCCCCTGCCGCTGAAATTGACCTCGTCGATGAACGAGCACGCCAGGAGGATGCCGCGGCCGCTGGAGAGAAACAGGTTTTCCGGGTTGGTGGGATCGGGCAGATTGTTATAGTCGAAGCCGTCTCCGTCATCCTCGATGCGCACGATGGCCGTTTGCCCGTCGATGGTCGCGTTAATCTTCACCTTGCGATGCTGGTAGGGTTCCATTGCTGCCCGGCGGGCAAGCTCATCCCGATACGCTTTTTCCCCCATTGCCTTCAAGGCCCGCTTTTCGGGCCCATTGATGGCCAGGTTGCCGTGTTCAATCGCGTTGGAGATGATCTCGATCAATGCCAGACCGATGTTGGAGCGATGCGTGGCATCGCAGATGCCCACGGCCTCCATCACGGCCACCAGGCGGAAGGCGAACGGATTGACCCAGTCCAGATCGTTCGGTAGCAGATAGGTCATCCCCTGCACGCCGACCATGAACTGCTCGGTCGCCTGTTCCACCTGGCGGCGCTTCCGTTCTTCCAAGATGAGCAGGTAGCGCCGCGATTCCAGGGTGATCGCTTCCTCCAGTTCGGCGAACGAGTAGGGTTTGCGGATGAAATTGCGGGCGCCCAGCCGCAGGGCGTCGACGACGTCGTCCGTATCGCCATGTCCGCTGACGACGATGAACCCCATATCCGGATCCACCTCCCTGGCCCGTTTGATCATTTCCAGGCCACTCATGGTCGGCATGCGGATATCCGTCACAACAACATTGATCTCGTTGCGGCGTCGCAATATGTCCAGAGCCGCCACGCCGTCGGCGGCCAGATGAATGTCGAACTGCTGTCGAAAGCGCACGCGGAAGCTGGTCCGTATGTCTTCCTCGTCGTCGACGAATAAGACCGAAATCTGGGACATAATGTAAATCCAGCCGGGAATTGGTGCGTGGCATCATCCATCTGAGCCAGTGAAACCGCCGCAGAGAAGACGATCAACCCAACCGCCTCTTGCCACTGGTATACTATTAAACTTTATCTATAAACGGGCGGAAGTCTGAATTTGTTGCGGGGAAAACAGACGGACCCGGCGCGCGGGCGCCGTCGCGGGCTGGCGTCGCCCATGAGGATGAATTTATTTCCTACCCGCCCGGCGTGTGCTAATAATCGCTAAGATCCGCGACAGGGCGCTGAACCGGGCGATGCCGTGATCCACCAGGGAAGGGAGCGTGTCGCTGCTATTTGTAGTGCTGCGGTCAGTCGCCCGCCGCCAACTCACAGCGGCCACGTCGCTGCATCGATTCTGCTGTTCAGACCTTCAATGGGGATGAAACATCACTGGATGATGGAGCCCATCCCGTGCTGACACGATTGGCCATTTCCAACCTCGCCACGATCGAATCGCTGGCAATCGATTTCCAGGCCGGATTTACGGTGCTCACGGGCGAAACGGGCGCCGGCAAGTCCATTCTGATCGACGCGATCCGGTTCGTACTGGGGGAGCCGGGCAGTACGCACCAATTGCGCAGCGGCGCCAAGCAGATTCTCGTGGAGGCGGCCTTTGACCTGTCCGCCCTCCCCGAGGTGACCGCGCGGCTCAACGAGCTCGACATTCCCTCGGCGGGCGAGCTGACCCTGCGGCGCCTGCTGCAAGAGAACGGCCGCAGTCGTGCGCTGGCCAACGATTGTGCCATCACCCAGGCCCGTCTGGAGCAGATCGGGCAGTATCTGGTGAACATTCACGGCCAGCATGACCACCAGATGTTGCTCAATCCGGCCAGTCATACCGAATTTCTCGATTCGTTCGCGGGACTGCTGACCCTGCGCGACGATGTGGGCGCGGCCCATGGCGACTACACACGGCCGGTGCGGGAGCGCAAGGCGCTGCGTGAGCAGGCCAGCCAGCGTGCCCGCCGGCGCGAGGAGCTGGCCATGATGCTGGCCGATCTCAAGGCGGCCAGACTCTCGCCGGGCGAGGAGGAGTCGCTGAGGAACGAGCACACCGTGCTGACCCACGCGGAGCAACTGGCCGGATTGCTGGCCAGCGTGTGCGAGTCCCTGTACGAAGGCGAAGCGCCCATCGCAGGCCGGCTGAGGGAGACGGCCCAACTGTTGGGGCAGGCGGCCGCGATCGATGCCAGGCTGGCTGTGCGATGCGACCAGATCGAACCGCTACGATATCAACTGGAGGATCTGTATCAGGCCTTGCGCACCTATGCCGCTGGGCTGGAGGCCGATCCGGCGCGGCTGGAAGCCGTCAACGCCCGCCTGGCCGAGCTGGAGAAAATCAAACGCAAGCATGGCGACGACGTTTCCGCAGTACTGCAGCGGATGCGCGATGCAGAGCGGGAACTGGCCGAGCTGGAGGAGGTGGAAGATAACCTGGAAGCGTTGGATCGGCGCATCAATGAGGTGGCCGGTCAATTGCATGCTCTGTCCGTCAGGCTGTCCAAACGGCGCATTGCGGCCGCGCTGCGGTTGGATCGACAGGTGATGGCGCAACTGGCGGAGCTGGGCATGAAACAAGCGGCATTCAAAACGCAGATCAAGCCGTTGCAATCGCCTTCCGTCAAGGCGCCTTCTTACTCGCAGGCGGGCGTGGACGCGGTGGAATTTCTCCTCAGCACCAGTCCCGGCCAAGTGCTGCGTCCCCTTTCGCGAATCGCCTCCGGCGGTGAGCTGAGCCGTATCATGCTGGCACTGAAGACCGTGCTGGCCCGTGCAGACCCCACAAAGACGCTGATCTTCGACGAGGTAGACGCCGGCATCGGCGGCAATATGGCGGAAATTGTCGGGCGCAAGTTGCGTGCCCTGGGGACGACCCATCAGGTGTTGTGCGTGACTCATCTTCCACAAATTGCCGCGCTGGGCAGCCGGCACGTCCTGGTGACGAAGATTGCAGAGAATGGTCAAACCTACACCCACGCCGAGCCCCTCGGTGAGCAGGAGAAAGTGCAGGAGGTGGCGCGGCTGCTCAGCGGCATCAACATCAGCAGCCATTCCCTGGCGTCCGCGCAGGAGATGGTCGAGCGGAGCCGGGAGGCCGGTGTATAGCCCCGGTGTCCAGTGTTTATTTTCCGACTGCAATCGGTACTGGAGGTACGCGAGCGATTGGCACGGCTCCGGCAGAAGGAGTTCAGTGACGTTCTCGCAATACGCCAGGGGATGGAGGGGCAGATCGAGCAGCACCGGGGTGATCTTTCCCGAGCAGCACAGTACATCGACGCTATCAAGCGCACCAGTCCCACGGCATACCCCATGGAATTGTTCGGCCATTACCGGGAGCGGATCGAAGGCGAAATCGCACTGGTTTCCGAGCAGATGCGCGAGCAGGACCAGGAACTGGAATCCAAGCGCAGTTCGCTGGTGGAGGGCAAACGCGCTCAGCGCACCCTGGAAATTCTGCGGGAAAAGGCGCGGATTCGATACGACCGGGAGCAGAGTCGTCGGGAACGGGTGACGATGGACGAGGTTGCCTCCAACTATTATGTTCTCCGCCATCGCTAACGGATCGCGGAGAACCCCTTATCGTAGAAACTACCTAACATGCTGAAGCACAAATCAATTGTCTGCACATTGGGCATAGCGCTGATGCTGGCCCTGCTCGCCACACCGGCGAGGCACGGTTATAGCATGGATCAAGCTCCCTGGTGAACAGGATAAGGCCGGGGACGATTCCGGAACTGGAATCCGGAAAGGAGCTGCCCCCGCCCGAGGTGGCCCGTCGCCCCAGACAGGAGGCATTGACGGAAACCGAACGGCAGATTCTGCTCAGCCTGATGGAGCGCAAGCGCCAACTGGATGAGCGGGACACGGCGCTCAATCAACGCGAAGAGCAGCTGCGGGCATTGCGCGACAACATTCAGCAGCAGGTGACGGAGTTAAAGAGGCTTCAGACGAAAATCGAAGCCAGCATTGAAGCGAAGCGGACGCAGGATGCGGAAAACCTGAAGAAGATCGTGAACCTTTACAACGGCATGGATCCGAGAAAGGCCGCCGAAAAGCTGCAGAGGCTGGAGCCGAAGGTGGCCGTGCAGATCCTGATGGGCATGAAGCAACGGAAGGCCGCTCAGTTACTGGAAGCGCTGCCTCCGGACAACGCGAAGCAAATCACGGAAGCGATTGTCAGCAAGGAGCCCGTCGCCAAATGAGGTGACCCGTTGGGAGGTTTCGCGGTCCTTTTGATTCGTGCGAAAAGGATTTCGTGATTCCGGCAATCGATCCAGGCATGGGTTTCAAGGAAGACGTGCCGACGCCATCCGTATACGACCGCGGCAACAATCCCGCGTTTTCCCGTGTCCTCAATAAGGCCGCCGTCAACCAGGCCCCCGGCCGGCCGGGGGCATCCCAATCCAAAGATATCGACGCCGCCCAACCCTCCGGCGACCCCCGCGCGCGAAACCAATACGGCCGCGTAACGGAGGATGCGCCCGAGACCGATGCGGAAAAAATCGCCAAAGGCGCGCCCACGCAACTGGACGAGGCGGCCGAGCAGGTCCCCATTTCTCATCTGAAATTCGCCGGCGAAGCCCAGGTTTCCCTGGATGAGGATTCCGAGGATTCGGCGCTGGCCGCCGTTGCCTTGTCCGCGGTGGAGCCGGAGGAAACGCCGGCCGTTCCCGAGGCACGGGCGCCCATTGCAGCGCAGATCGGCAGCGCCGCGCACCGGTTGGGCCGGCACGGCCCTGCCGAGCAGCGGTTCGCCCAAGCGGCCGGGGTTACCCTGCCGGGCAGCCCGCAGGCGGAGCTGCTTCAGGCGAGCAGGCAGGGTGCCAAGGCCGCCGTGATGCAAGAGAGCGAGCCGGATCCGCTGGCAGTGGACCGCTCCGGCACCGTGGCGCGGGAGGCCGATTTGCTGAAGCTCAGCGATGAAGCCAGCGGCAGGGTCAAAGCACCCGGCCTTTCCGTTGACGATAAAGTCAAGCTGGAATCTGCCCAGTCCCGCAACGAGATTCTGCAGCGCATCGCCGCGGTGGAGGAGGATGCGGCCCCCCTGCAATCGACCGCCGCGCCAGCAGCGGATTCACTCCGAGCGCAGCTTCAGCTCAGTGCAGCGCTGCTGAACAGCGCCCGCGCCGCCGTCGGGAAAGCAACGCCTGGCGGCGAGCAGGGGGACACCGCGCCAGCGGCGTCCACGGGCCCGGTGGACCTCACGCAGATCTTCCAGACGCCTACGGACGATGCCGTCGAGCAGCGGGTGATCGAGCGCGTGGCTCAGGAGCTGCGCTGGATGCTCACCAACGAGCGCAACCAGGTGACCCTCAAGCTGCATCCGGAGCATCTGGGTGATTTGCACATGAGAGTCGTTCAGAAAGACGGCGTGATCAGAGTCGACCTCACCGTCGACAACCTGGCGGCCAAGCAATTGCTTGAGTCCAACCTGGACGATCTGCGCAGTCGCCTGGCCGAGGAGAGCCAGGCCAACGATTTCATGTTCAACGTGGACGTGCGCAAAGGTCGCGAGCAACCCGAACTCCAGAGCCAGCCCTCCCGCATTACGGAAAAGGGCGATCGCGCAGCGGACTCGCTGCAAGCGGCGACGGAGCCGGGTCTGCCCCGCCGCGTGCCTGGTCACACAGGCCTGAGCATATACGTTTAATCACGAGCTAAGGAAGGGATCATCCGTGACGACCCATGCCAATACGGCCGCCGCCCTGCAGGCGGCGGACAACTCACTGCAAAAGGCTTTTGCGAAGCAAACCGGCCCTGGGAACACTTTGGGCAAGGACGATTTTCTCAAATTGCTGATGGCCCAGGTGACCCACCAGAATCCTCTCGATCCGATAGATTCCCAGGGCATGATGGATCAGTTGACCGGCATGGGGTCGTTGGAGCAGTTGATTAACATCAACGAGACGCTCGGTCGGCTTGACAAGACCCAGAACGACATCGCGCGCGCCAACGCCTTCGCCTATCTGGATAAGGACGTGACAGTTCGCGGCGGCGGCATTCCGGTCAGCAGCGGACAGGCCCCCGGCCTGCAGTTCCGCCTGCCTCGCGAGGCCGAATCGGTGCACATCAGCATCGTCGACCCCAGCGGGGTGACGGTACGCGAGTTGGAGATGGGTCCGCACGGCCCGGGTTCTCATTCGGTAGCCTGGGACGGAACCGATAACGACGGCGAGCGCGTGACCGATGGATTTTACCGCTACGCCGTCAGCGCCAAGGCGGCCGACGAGGAGCCCGTACCGGTGGACCTATTCGTTCGCGGCAAGGTGGCCGGCGTGCGGTTTGAGGGCGGCCGGCCCAAATTACGGGTCAACGGCGAGGACATCGATGTCCGCGACATAATCGAAATGTCCAACCGCTCTCAACGGCTGTTTGGCGATCGGCTACCCTCCAACCTGCGGCAGGAGCTGCGGGCGAGGCCGCCGGCGATGCGGGGCGCGCGATAGGGCGCGCCGGGTTCGGCAATGCCGGGAATGGAAGCCCGGCCGATCAAGACGCACGCGAAAGTATGGAATACCGCGTCTGGACGCGTGCAGGGGCCTGCTCACGGGGATACGTGGTGGCGTGGGTAATCACGGTTTCGGTTAGGTAATGCAGTAATGCAAGGGTGTCGCACCCGCACCGTCGGGAACGCGCCGCACACAAATCACATGCAGGGATTGAAAGAGGATCATAAATGTTCGCATTAAATACAGGTGCCAGCGGGTTAAATGCGTTCGGGGAGGCAATGAGCGTGGTGGGCAGCAACATCGCCAACATCAACACCCCCGGGTACAAGAGCACCCGCGCAAACTTTCAGGATATGCTGGCTACGGCGGTACGCGGCACACGGCAAAAGATCGGCAAGGGAGTCAACATCGTCAGCGCCCAAGGAGATTTCTCCCAGGGCTCGCTGGAGAGCACCAACCAGATCACCGATCTGGCGCTGGAGGGCCCCGGTTTCTTCACCCTGCGCGATCAGTTCGGCCAGACGACCTACACCCGCGCCGGGAACTTCACCTTCAACGCCGATGGCTTTCTGGTCTCCCCCAACGGCAAGTTCTTAATGACGCGCGAGATCAATCCGGTGACCGGAGAGCCGTTCGGCTTCCCCCGCGCCGCCAAGGTGATCGGCGTCAACGATCCGCCCCAAGCCACCGGCGACGGCACGAACGACACGGGCATCCGCGTGCAGGCCAATCTGGATGCCGAGGTGGAAACGCCCGAATTGCCCTTCGACCCCACCAACGTCCAGGCGGAAATGTTCAACTTCCAGACCGCCATCACGGTCATCGACGAGCGCGGTGGAGAGCACGTGCTGAACATCGTGTTCCGCAAGCTGCGCGAAGTTCCGCCACAGATCGATGCCGCGACGGGCGCACCCATTCCCGGAACGGGCACCCGCAATCAGTGGCAATGGTACGTCGTCGTCCCCGGGGAAGAGGTGGGGGCGCCTCCGGAAAATCTGATCGCGGTGGGGGGTGGCTTCCTGAAGTTCGCGGAGAACGGGCGCTTGCTGGAAGCGACCAACGGCACCTTCGTGCCCGCCGGCCCCGCTCAGGTGGGCCCGGAGGGCCAAATCATTCCGCCCGGCCCGCCGGTGCTGATCGAGCAGCCGCTGGCGATCAACACCACTGTCCCGCAGGTGACCCTCCCGTTCACCCTGAACCCGCAGGTCATCGGGATCAGCTTCGGTCAGGGTTCCAACCCGCTGGATCCCGCGGACAGGCGCACGGGCCTGGAAGGCGTGACGCAGTTCGCATCGGAGTCCAAGGTGCTCAACCTGGAAGGAGACGGGAACAAGTCCGGCTCGCTGGAATCCATCGACATCAGCGCCGAAGGGGTCATTACCGGCAACTTCGACAACGGCTCCGTCCGCCCGCTGTTCCGCGTGTTCCTCACCCGCTTCGTGAACGACAACGGGCTGCTGCGGCTGGGCGACAACGAGTTTCGCGAGGCACTCACCTCCGGCAAGCCCATCGGCGGTCACGCCAAAGATGGCATCTTCGGGGGCGTGCGCGCGCGGAACCTGGAGAAATCCAACGTCGACCTGGCCACCGAGTTCGTGCGGATGATCGAAACGCAACGGGCCTTCCAGGCCAACGCCAAGGGCATCACGGCCAGTGACGAGATGCTCGCCGACCTCGTCGCGATGAAGCGATAATTGTCAATCGCATTCAGGGTGAGCTGATTGCCGGTTGCGTCAATGCACACCCTTCTCCCCTCCCCGTTCGGCAGGGAGGGGCGCGTTCTTTAGCCGGTTTGCCGCCCGCGGGAGGCCGCCCAGTCGCGCACCACCTGCCTGTCGTCAAAAGGGTAGTTCTTGCCGGCAATTTCCTGGTAGGTTTCATCCCCCTTGCCGGCGATGAGAATAACGTCGCCTGCCACGGCCTGGTCCAGCAGTTGCCAGATGGCCTCGCGCCGGTCCGCGATCTGCAGCATCGGCTTGCTGCCGTTCATGCCCGCGGCGATTTCCGCCAGGATCGCCTGCGGATCCTCGCCGCGCGGATTGTCATTGCTGAGCACGATGCGGTCGGCCAACCGTTCGGCGATGCCTCCCATCATGGGCCGCTTTGCCCGGTCACGATCGCCGCCGCAGCCGAACAGCACCTGCAGACACCCGCCTGCCAGAGGCCGCGCGGCTCGCAACAGGTTTTCCAACGCGTCGGGGGAGTGGGCATAATCCACCACCACCGTAAACGGCGCGTCCAGCGCAACCCGTTCGAAGCGGCCCCGCGCACCCTGACAACCCTCGGCTGCGCCAGCCAGGTCGGGAAGCGGATATCCGGCCGCCAGCAGCAGGCCGACGGCCGCCAGCAGGTTATACAGATTGAAGCGCCCCAGCAATCGGTAGCGAAAGGCGGCTTTCATCCCGCGGTAGCGAAGGACGCCGCGCATTTCCTCCCCATCGGCTTGCTGACCGTCGATGAAGAGATCGGCGCGTCCGTCCAGGGAATAAGTGAGCAGCCGCGCGCCTCTCCCCGCTGCCCGCAGGCGCTCCGCCAACATCCGCCCCGCCGCATCGTCCAGATTGACCACGGCCGCTTGCGTATCGTACTCGAGAAACAGGCGGAACTTGGCCTCCCGGTAGGCATCCCAGTCCCCGTGAAAGTCCAGATGGTCCCGAGTCAGGTTGGTAAAGGCGGCAGCGGAAAACGGCAGCCCGCGGCTTCGCTCCAGCGCGATGCCAATGGAAGAAACCTCCATTGCGGCCGTCTGGACGCGCGCCGCCACACAACGGCGCAGGAATGCCTGGATTTCGGGGGCCTCGGGTGTCGTGCGGGCGCCGGGCTCCGCCTCTCCCCAGATGTTCATCCCCAGTGTTCCCAGGATCGCACATCGTTTGCCCAGGCCAGCCAGCATCTGTGCCGCCAGGTGCGTTACGGTCGTCTTGCCATTCGTCCCCGTCACGCCCAACAGGCTCAAATGGCGGGCCGGCCACCCATAAACAGCCGCCGCCAGCTCCGCCAGCACGGTGCGACCC
The DNA here is from genome assembly GCA_022572825.1 of SAR324 cluster bacterium. Lineage (GTDB taxonomy): Bacteria > SAR324 > SAR324 > SAR324 > JACQKK01 > JACZVE01. Next base: position 1,841 of record JACZVE010000035.1, on the reverse strand, counting down.
GGCCTCACCAGAATCACACCCGCCAACGTCTCCAATGGCTGGGCCGTGAGCCGCCGGTAGTGCGCGAGGTCGGAGACCAGCAGCACTGGAGCACCGGCTGCCCGGGCGGCGTCCAGGAAGCGGTGGCCGTCGGTCCGCAGGCCCCGCAAGGCGAGGAATCCGGTGCGCCCGTCGACCTGGCGCGAATCGCAATGGACGGCCCGCAGTTCGAACCCTGGACGCTGCACGGTGGCGCGCAACACACAGGGCAGGCGGGCCAGGTCTTCCAGCCTCATGGGTTGGCCGCTATTGACAACATTCAGCCCGCTTTTTAGATTGAGGCCACGGAATACGGCGGATTTTGGGGCGTCGCCAAGTGGTAAGGCATCGGGTTTTGATCCCGACATTCCCAGGTTCGAATCCTGGCGCCCCAGCTTTCTGCGAACGTCATCGTGCGCCTGTCATTCATAACACGCCCGACGGGCTTCGGGCACCTCGTAGATTGGCAGCCAGTCCCCTGTGCCGCCGGAGCGCGGCGCCAGCCCCCGCTCGCTCACAGTGGACCCCTCACTGGTGACAATACTTGGCGTCGGACCTTCGGAACGCAGCCTGGTGCTGTAACCAGGTGATTTAACTACGAGAAGTTCCCGGGCAGTGTTGCGCGGATGTCTGACGCGAAGTACCCGTCAGCGCGGCAGGCGGTGACCGCGATCCAACAAGCCGCCCGCGCCGGGGAATCCGCCGCGACGTCCCCCGTGATGCCGCATTCGCAAGGTGCCGATGCAGACCCGTACCGCCCTGGCCCACCGGATCAACGATCGTATTTTCTACGGCTGGGTGATGCTCGGGATGGGCTTTGCCGGCATGTTCGCCACCGGGCCAGGCCAGTCCTTCACCTTCAGCATTTTCTTCAACCCGCTGATCGAAGAGTTGGGGGTGTCCCGCACCGCTATCTCTCTCGCATACGCAGTAGGCACCGGCACCGCGGCGCTGGGCCTTTCCTATGTGGGGCGGCTGGTGGACCGCTTCGGTCCCCGGCGGATGCTTTGCACGCTGGCGTTGCTGCTGGGCATTTTCTGCATGCTCTTCCCCCTCGTGTCCAACATGGTGCTGCTGTATATCGCCTTCACCGCCGTGCGATTTCTGGGGCAGGGATCAATGACCCTGGCCAGCACCAATCTGGTCTCGCAATGGTTCTCGCGGCGCCGCGGCTGGGCCCTGGGCATTACCTCACTGGGATTTGCGCTGGGCTCGGCCGTCTATCCCCCCGTGGTGCAACTGATGATCGACACGATCGGCTGGCGGGCGAGCTGGATCTGGCTGGGCCTGGTGGTGTGGGTGCTGATAATCCCCGCCGCCTTGGCACTGGTGATCAACCGCCCGGAGGACATGGCGCTGCTCCCGGACGGCGCATCCGCGAGCGAGGTCGCCGGGGACGCGGCGGCCCGCGGGGAAGTGGCATGGGCCGATAGCTGGACGCAGGGCGAGGCGCTGCGCAGCGTCACCTTCTGGGTGCTGGGCATCGCGCTGGCCATTCCCTCGGCGCTGATCACGGGGATGGTGATTCACCAGATTTCCTACTTCGAGCGCCAGGGACTGAGCACCCAGATGGCGGCCAACATCTTCACCATCACCGCGATGGCGATGGTGTTGTCCATGCTCTTGTTCGGCTACCTCCTGGACCGGTGGCAGACCCGCTACGTCGTTTCCGCCGGAATCGTGGCCAACGCGGTGGCAATGTGGGTCATGCGCATCGCGACGGACACGCCTACCGCCATCGCGTATGGCGTTGTGCTGGGTGTGGCCTCCGGCGCCATGATGACCAACTTCGTCTACATCTGGCCCCGTTACTTCGGGCGCAA
>JACZVE010000034.1 GCA_022572825.1 SAR324 cluster bacterium | reverse complement strand
CGGTAGGCGTCCTGGTTGCGCTGATCGAAGCACACGAACGGAATCTTCTCCGGGCCGCCTCCTCCCGCCAAGTAGCGCCGCGTCTCCTCGATGGCGATCCGCGCCGCCCCATCGACCGGATAGCCGTACACGCCGGTACTGATCGCCGGGAAGGCGATGGATTTCAGCCCGTGCTGCTCGGCCAGCGCGTAGCTGTTGCGGTAGCAGCTCGCCAGCAGATCCGGCTCGCCCGACTTGCCGCCGTGCCAGACCGGGCCGACGGTATGAATGACGTGTTTCGCGGGAAGGTTGTAGCCGCCGGTGATCTTCGCCTGGCCGGTCGGGCAGCCGTCGAGGGTTCGGCATTCCTCCAGCAGTTGCGGGCCCGCCGCGCGGTGTATGGCGCCGTCCACGCCCCCTCCTCCCAGCAGGCTGGTGTTGGCCGCGTTGACGATCGCGTCCACTGCCTGCCGGGTGATGTCTCCAATGATGACCTCGACCCGATCCATTTTGGCTCCTCGGCACGCGGCAGCCCGGCCGCCCAGCGGCCCGACTGTCAATCGGCCCGGCTTTTCAACGGCACTGCGATGGGCAACGTTTAACCCTGGACAGGGGCATCATCGACCCCATAAGGTCTCCCCTGTTCATATCATGGGCTATCGAAGAAGCGGTAGCGCCGCCGCGGCCACCCCACGCACATCCATGACCGGTCTTGACTACGCGCTGTTGGGGCTGACAGGCCTGCTCACCTCGATGTTGACGGCCATGATCGGTTCGGGGGCGGCACGATTCTGATCGGCGTGCTCCTGTTGTTCATGTCCCCCGCCGTGGCAATCCCCTTTCACGGCTGGGTGCAGCTGGTGGCCAACGGCTGGCGGGTGTTTCTCTTCCGCCGGCATATCGGCTGGCATCTGGTAGGCCGCTTCTCGTTGCTGTTGCCGTTCGGCGTCGCGGTCGGACTGTGGCTTTTTCAGGCTCTGCCAAAGGAGTCTATCCAGGTTCTGATCGGATGCGTCGTACTCTTCTCCCTGTTCGCCCGGCACATCAGGCATTTTCGCGGCAAGGAGCTGCCGTTGGGCGCCTTCGTGCCGCTGGGCTTCGTGGTGGGCATTCTCAACATGGTGGCCGGCGTGGTTGCGCCCTTGCTGGGGGTGATGGTCATCCGCAAGGAGCTGGACCGGGCCTCCGTCGTCGGCACGCTGGGGTTTTTCGCGCTGGCCGGTCACGGCCTCAAGATCGTCGCCTTCGCCCTGGCTGGGTTTCGCGTCGGCGAACATCTGCCTGCCCTGGCAGTGATGGTGCCAGCGGTGCTGCTGGGGGGTCTCGCCGGGAAATGGCTGCTGAACTGGTTCAACGAGCGGTTGTTTATGATCGTATTTCAAGTGGTGCTGGTACTGCTTGCCCTGAAACTCATCGTCTGGGAGGGAATCGTCAAGGCATTATAAATGATACGCGGCCCCCGGCTGCCGCCCGGCCACAGGCTCGCGCGGCGCCGTCGGCCACTTGCCGTTATCGTGGCGGCGCAATACTGTGGCGGGACCACGCTCAATTCCACCACTGATCCCTCACGGAGCGACCTTGAAAGCGATCACCATTGCCCACTTCGGTGGGCCCGAGGTGCTGACCCTGACGGACCTGCCCCCGCCCGAGCCCAAGCCCGAAGACCTCCTGGTGCGCGTGCGCGCCAGCGCCCTGAACCGCGCCGATACGCTCCAGCGCCGCGGCCAATACCCGGTACCGCCCGGCGAATCGGAGGTGCCGGGCCTCGAGCTGGCGGGAGAAGTGGCCGCGTGGGGCAGCGCCGTGACGGGATTCGAAGAGGGTCAGGGCGTATTCGGTCTGGTGGGCGGCGGCGGCTACGCGGAGTTTGCCCTGCTGGACCACCGGATGGCGATGCCCATCCCGCAGAGCTGGAGCTTTTCCGAGGCAGCAGCCGTCCCCGAGGTGTTTTTCACAGCCAACGAGACCGTATTCGGGCAGGGCGCCCTGCAGCCGGGAGAATCGCTGCTGGTGCACGCAGGGGGCAGCGGCGTGGGCACCGCGGCCATCCAGATGGCTCACCATATCGGGGCCACGGTCTACTTCACGGCAGGCTCCCAGGAAAAGATCGACCGGGCGCTGGCGCTGGGGGCCGACGCGGGAATCAACTACAAGACCGAGGACTTCGTGCAGGAAATCAAGCGGCTGACCGCCGGCAGGGGGGTGCACGTGATCGAGGACTTTCTCGGCGCAAGTTATCTGGCGCGTAACTTGGCGGCGCTCGGCCCGGGCGGCAGGCTGGTGATCGTCGCGACAATGGGCGGTGCCAAGGTCGAGCTCGACCTGAGCGCGCTGATGCGCAAGTGCCTGTCCATCTACGGTTCGGTGATGCGCTCGCGTCCCCTGGCGGATAAGCGCGCCATTACGGAGCGGTTCCGGGAACGCTGGCTGCCGGTGCTGTTGGACGGCGCTATCAAGCCCATCATCGACTCCACCTATCCCCTCGCCGAGGCCAGGGCGGCCCACGAGCACATGGAGGCCAACCTGAACTTCGGCAAGATTATCCTGACCGTCGATTGAGCACGCGCCTGTGCCGCCGGCCGGCGCGCATCCCATCGGGTCTCCGCCGAACCGGCGCTGCGCCAGTCGCGCAGGCTGGAGATCGCGCCCGTGCTATCAACCGGTTCCCCTTGACAGACACCGGCGTCAGATTCTAATAACCGAGTGCTATCTATCCTCGCTCGGCCGTGTTTCCCACAACGGGCCGATATTTCAATCATCCAGCAGGAGGAAACGGGTCATGACCAAGCTCGAACGATTTGCGCAGTGGAGCGTGTTCGTACTGGTGGCGGCGCTCGTGACGATGGCGCCGCTGACAGCCTCCGCGGCGAAAAAAATACGCATAGGGATCATCTACGACCTTACCGGGCCGCTGGCCGCCGCGGGCGCCGTTCCCGCCTCCATCGGCACCCAGATCGCTATCGATATGGTAAACGAGAAGGGCGGCGTGATGGGAAAATACATGGTCGAATCGGTGAAGGGGGATGCGCAGAGCAAGCCCGACATCGCCATCAACGAGGCCGAGCGCCTGATCAACTCGGAGAAAGTCGACATCCTGGCCGGCATCTACAGCAGCGCCCAGGCCGTACCTCTCTCCGGCAAGTTGGATGCCCTGAAGCAATTTTTCTGGATCAACGTGGCGATTTCCTCGGCCGTATTCAAGGACAAGAACCTCAAGTACGTGTTCCGGCCACAGGTGCACAGCGATCAGTTCGGTCAGACCTCCACCGACTTCCTGGCCGAATACTCCCAGAAAAAGATGGGAATAAAGCCCAGCCAGCTCAAGGTGGCCATCATTCACGAGGATGGCCCCTACGGCGTGGGTGTGGCCAGCGCCAATAAGACCGGCGCCGAGAAGCACGGCATGAAGATCGTGCACGAGGAAGGGTATTCCCTCACCGCGCCGGATCTGTCGGCCATGGTGATCAAGCTCAAACGGGCGCGCCCAGACGTGATCCTCCACACCGGCTACAATCCGGATATTACCCTGTTCCTGCGGCAGGCCAGGGAGCTGGGATTGCGCTTCAAGGTCCTGATCGGCCACGGCGCCGGTTATGGCCAGATCGACAAGCTGGTGGCGACCTTTGGCAAGGACGTGGATTACATCTACAACGTGGACCCCGTCGCCGCGCAACTGCTCGACCCCAAAACCCTCAAGCCCGGAGTGGGCGCGCTGACAAAGGAAATGGTGCGCCGCTACAAGAAAATCACCGGCGCCCAGGAGGTACCGCCTCATACCAGCATGGGATTCAACCACACCTGGATCCTGCTCAATAACGTCGTGCCGACCGCCATCAAGAAGTACGGCGGATGGGATTCCGAATCGCTGCGCAAGGCCGCACTCGATTTGGACATTCCGGTGGGAGGCACCATTCAGGGGTACGGAATCAAGTTCGCGCCTCCCGGCCACAGGATGGCGGGACAAAACCTGCGCGCCAGCCCGGTCGCGATGCAATACGTGGGCGGCAAAACCTACATTGCCTACCCCACGGCGATTCAGACCATCGACCCAGTGCTGCCGTTGCCCAGCACTTCACCCTACGCCGCCCGGTAACGGTGCTCCTCGTCGATTCGGTTTCCAAATCCTTCGGAGGATTCCTGGCCGTCAACCAGGTATCCTTCGAAGTCAAGCAGGGCGAGATTCTGGGCCTGATCGGGCCAAACGGTTCCGGCAAGAGCACTCTGTTCAACCTCATATCCGGCACCTACAAGCCCACGGGAGGAACCGTTCGCTTCGAGCAGCGGGATATTACCAACCTGCCTCCCGATCGTATCTGCCACCTGGGCATCGCCCGGACTTTCCAGATACCCCGTCCGTTCAAAAAGCTCAGTCTCCTGGAGAACGTCGTTCTTTCCGCCTACTTCGGCGATGACGCCCTGCGCTCGGAGGCCGAAGCCCGCCGGCGCGCCGAGCAGGCGCTGGAGACCGTCGGCCTGCCCACAGACGCGGGCGTGAGCGTGCAGAGCCTTGGGGCGGCAGGCCTGAAAAAGCTGGAGCTGGCGCGGGCGCTGTCGACTCAGCCCCGGCTGCTTCTAGCGGACGAAAGCCTGGGCGGGCTGGATCACCAGGAGATGGAACAGGCGGCCGACATGCTCCACCGCATCCGGTCCGATCTGGGCATCACGATCGTGTGGGTGGAGCACATCATGGGCGTATTGATGAAGGTCGTCGACCGTGTCCTGGTGCTCGACTACGGCGAGAAGATCGCCGAAGGCCTGCCTCAGGCCGTGGCGACCGATCCCAAGGTGATCGAGGTGTACCTGGGCGATCAGATTGCTCTGGCGTAGCTGTTGGCGCGGGGAGGTACGAGCGCGGCGGCTGTTGCAGGCTCACAGGGAAATTTCGATTGATCTTGCCGTGTTAACCCTCCGCGATGTTTCCGCCGGTTATGGATCGTTCCAGGCGCTCTTTGAAATCAGCCTGGAGGTGAGCGCCGGTGAAGCCGTGGCCGTCATCGGACCCAACGGCGCGGGCAAGACGACGCTGCTGCGGGTCATATCCGGGCAGCTCCCCATCCTGTCGGGTTCCATTACGCTGCAAGGACGCTCCTTACTCGGCCTGCCCGCCCACCGTTTCATCGAGGAGGGCATCGCCCACTGTCCCGAGAATCGCCGCCTGTTCCCCCGCATGACGGTGGAAGACAACCTGCGCATGGGGGCGTTCATTCCCACTGCACGGCGCCACTTCGCCGAGCGGCTGGACTGGGTTTACGCGCTGTTTCCGCGCCTGCGGGAGCGTCGCGGTCAGTTGGCCGGCACCCTTTCCGGCGGCGAACAGCAGATGTGCGCCCTCGGGCGTGCACTGATGTCCCACCCCAAGCTACTGTTGCTCGACGAGCCATCGGCCGGTCTGGCGCCAGTGCTCGTGATGCAGGTGTTCGATCTGGTGCGGCGCATCCGGGCAGAAGGGTTTACCGTGCTGATCGTGGAGCAGAACATTCAGCAGGCGCTGGAACTGGTGGACCGCGCCTACCTGCTCGAGGTGGGCAAAGTCAAGCTGAGCGGCACCGCCGGGGAATTGAAGAACAACCAGTTTTTACGCCAAGCCTACATGGGTCTTTAGGTTAGCGCCTGGCGCGGGCTCGGGCCTGCCGGGGCAATTATCATGGGAATATTCGATTTCTATCTGCTCGAGACCATCATCAACGGCGTGCTCTTCGGGGGGGTGCTGGCGCTGCTGGCATTGGGGCTGAACCTTGTCTTCGGGGTGATTGACGTTATCTGGATCGCTTATGCCGAAATTGTGATGGTGGGCATGTACATCATTTACTATTTGAACGTCGTCCTGGGCTGGCCGCTGGTCTTCGCCGCTCTCGCCTCGATCCTCGGCGTGGGGGTGGTGGGGCTGCTGGTGCATGCGCTGATCATTTCGCCCCTGCTCGACACGCCCCCCATCAACCAACTGCTCGCCACCGGAGGCCTGCTGTTTTTCCTGCAGAGCTTCGCCACGCTGATCTTCGGGGCGGAATTCCGCAACCTCGGCCTGAGCATGCCTATCCTGCAGTTCTTCGAGCTTTACATCAGCTTTTCGCGATTGCTCGCCTTCGGCACTGCCCTGGTGGGGATGATTGCATTATATTTGTTTTTGACGCGCACTTACATCGGTACGGCCATCCGGGCCGTAGCCCAGGACCGGGAGATCATGAGCCTGATGGGCGTGAATACGCGCAAGGTTTACCTGATCACCTCCGCCGTGGGAGGCGGCATGGCCGGCCTGGCGGCTATTTTGCTGGTGCTGCAGCAGGACGTGCATCCATTCATCGGCTACACCTTCGGCCCCATCACCTTCATGATCTGCGTGATGGGGGGCCTGGGAAATCTCCTGGGAGGATTCCTCGCCGCCTTTATCATGAGCCAAATCATCTCCATCGGCAGCTTTTATGTCAGCACCGAGCTTGCCTACGTGATCGCCTTCATCTTGTTCATTGCGGTCATGTTCATCAGGCCCGAGGGACTCTTCCAGAGGCGCGCATGAAACGCTGGCTGCCCTATGGGTGCATCGCCCTGCTGGCAGTGGTGCCGTTTGCGCCCGTTCCCCTCTATTATCTGCACTTGGCCATCTTGATCCTCATCATGGGCCTCATCTGCACGGGCTGGTCTCTCATGGGCAAGTTCGGCCTGGTCAGCCTGGGGCATGGGGGCTTCATGGGGATCGCCGTCTACCCGATGGCCCTGCTCTGGAATCACTATGGCCTCACACCCTGGCTGGGCGCCCCGATCGGGGTCGGGCTGGCTGTATTGCTGGGTGTGCTAATCGGGTATCCGGCCTTCCGCTTCCGGGTGGTGGGCCACTATTTCGCGCTGATCACCCTGGCCCTGGGCGAAGTTGTGCGCCTGTCCATAATTGCCGCGCGCGAGCTGACGGGTGGCTCGCTGGGCATGACGCCTTTGCGCGTGCAGCCCATCACGGACGTCTCCTGGTACGCCGTGCAATTCACCGACAAGCGCTACTTCTACGTCATAGCGCTGGTGGCCTGGCTGGGGGGCCTTTGGGCGTGGCGCCTGGTCAACCGCAGCATGGCCCGCTCGGCCCTGGAGGCCATATCCGAGGACGAGGTGGCGGCGGCGTCCGTCGGCATTCACGTCACCAGCCAAAAGCTGCGTATCACGCTGCTGAGCGCCGCGATGACCGGCCTGGGGGCGATTATGCTGGGTCAATACAACCAGTATTTGAACCCCAATTCGCTGTCGGGCATCAGCATTTCCCTGGAAATCGTCTTCGCCTCCATCGTGGGTGGAATGTACACCATGCTCGGTCCCACCATCGGGGCGCTCATCACCATCGTGTTCCGGGAGAGCCTGCGCGCCTATTTCGGCGCCACCCTCACCGGCATGGCGGAGACCATCTACGGGCTGCTGCTGATTCTCTTCATCATCTTCATGCCCCGTGGGCTGTGGGGATTCGTGGTGGCACGCTTCGCCCATCCCACCGGCGATACCTCCCGGCTCGAAGTCGCCGCAACCCGCTGATGAACCGCCTTCCCTGAGGGCTGGATACCGGGCAGGCCAAGTTCCACCGGCAGCCCCAGACACGCCCCGCCGGCGCGCTCGCACTCATGGGGCCAAGCCGCGCGGCCCGTGCTATGGGTTCTTGCCGAACCGGTTGAGGCGGCGGTCCAGGTCGTAGGCGGCGCTGATGAGGGAGAGGTGGGTGAACGCCTGCGGGAAGTTGCCCAGGTGCTCGCCGCAGGGGCCCAACTCTTCGGCGTACAAGCCGAGGTGGTTGGCATAACCGAGCATCTTTTCGAAGCTCAGCCGCGCCTGGTCCAGCTCTCCCGCCCTGGCCAGGCACTCCACGTACCAGAATGAGCACATGCAGAAGGTCCCCTCGTCGCCCACCAGCCCGTCGGAGGCGGAATCGCCCACCTTGTAGCGGTAGACCAGCGCGTCGTCCACCAGTTCCTCGCGAATGGCCTTCAGCGTGGAGAGCCAGCGCCGGTCCGTCGGGCTGATGAACTTGACCAGTGGCATGAGGAGGGTGGAGGCGTCCAGGTTACTGCCCCCCTTGTATTGGACAAAGGCCTGGCGCTGCGGATCCCAGAAATCGGTGAAAATCTCCTTGTAAATGGTGTTGCGCACCTCGAACCACCGCTGGAGCGGAGCGGGAAACGAGCGCGTCTGAGCCAGCCGGATACCGCGGTCGATAGCCACCCAGCACATCAGGCGTGAATAGAGGAACTCCCGGCGGCCCCCGCGTACCTCCCAGATCCCCTCGTCCGGCAGGTGCCAGTGATCGCAAACCCAGTCGATGAGCCGCACCAGATTGGCCCAAAGATCGTGGGCAATGGGATCGCCGTACTTGTCGTACAGATAGACCGAATCCATCAGCTCACCGTAGATGTCCAGTTGGAGCTGATCGTAGGCGGCATTGCCGACCCGCACGGGCGAGGAGCCCAGGTAGCCTTCAAAATGGGTCAGTACGCTCTCCTCCACGTGATGGCGGCCATCGATTCCGTACATGATCTGCAGCGAGCCGTCCGGATTGAGCTCGTTGCAGCGATCCTCGATCCAGTGCATGAACGCGGCAGCCTCCCCGGTGAAGCCGAGCCGGATCAGGGCATACAGCGTGAAGGCGGAATCGCGGATCCACGTGTAGCGGTAATCCCAGTTACGCTCCCCCCCAATGTCTTCCGGCAATCCGAACGTCGGCGCCGCCACGATCGAGCCGTAGGTCTGCGAAGTCATCAGCTTCAACGCCAGCGCGGAGCGGTTCACCATCTCCTGCCAGCGGCCCTTATAGCTGGATTGGGTGATCCATCGCCGCCAGAAGTTCACCGTCTCCTTGAACGCTTCCGCGGCGTAGGCCGGGTTGCTGAACGGAGAGGAGCGACCCGGAATGACCTCTTCGAACACGAAAAGTGCCGTTTCGCCGGCCCGCAGCACGAACTCCGCGTGGGCCGCGCCGTTAACGATCTTGATCGGCACGGCGGTAATGAGCCGAACGACTGTTTTATCGGGGCCTTCGGAGGCAAAGATCACCTCGCCGTCCTTCTGCTCAACCCGGTGCGACGCACGGCCATAATCGAATCTCGGATCGCAAATCATCCGGAAGTGCACCTCCCCGCGCACCGTCTTGGCGCGCCGCACCAGCTCGTGGGAGGGCGATTCCACTTCCACCGGCATGAAGTCGGAGACCTCGGCCAGACCCTGGGGAGAGAGGAACCGGGTCGTCAGCACATTGGTATCCGGCAGATACATCTGCCGGTGGCGGACATTTTCCAGACTCGGCGAAATTTTGAAGCGTCCGCCATGGCGATGATCCAACAGCGCGGCGAATACGGTGGGAGAATCGAAGTGGGGGAAGGACAGAAAATCGATGGAACCGTCCATTCCCACCAGTGCAATGGTATGAAGATCGCCGATAATTCCGTAGTTTTCGATGGGCATGTAATTCATGAATGGCCGCTCCAGCTTTGAGAATCCCTATTTATCCTGCATATCCGATAATTCCGACAATTCTGCCTCGAGGTTGTGGCGCGGTCCGGCTTTTCACTTCGCCACGCCGGCTGGTAACTGCGGCACCCTCAATCACACCGCCGCCCGCCACCGCATGAATACGCGAGTATTCTTTCTTTATTGCGACAGCCGCGGCTCCGCTCTTCGCGCTCCCCACGCAGCGAGCCATCGCTCCGCTGTCTCTTCCCGCACGGTGTGGGCGGAAAAAGATACTGACGGGAGAGACCGGAGTATCTCCGGTCATTTTCGAGCCGCGCGGCCACAGCGGCAATCCTGTGACACCAGGTCAGGAAAGAACCCCCCGGCTCGCGCGATGCAGCCGTTTCGCGATCAGCTTGGACAGAAACAGACCATAATAGGGTTGATCCCTGATAATATTTATGAATGATTCCTTCGAGATCTTGATCAGCCTGCCCGGAGTATTCGCGATCACGGTCGCGCTGCGGGTTTCTTCCAAAAGAAATGACATCTCCCCGATTAGAATATCGTCCGGCGTGAGGTTCGCCACGTGGTGATTGTTCACTTCAACGCGATATTCGCCTTCGGCGACGTAATAGAGGAAATCGCTCGCCTCGCCCTGGTTGAAAATCACGTCGTCGCGCCTGCATTCTACCACCTCGTTATCCTTGAAGGCCTGAGGAATGCTGCTGGTGGCATTGATGCGGTGCCGAAACGTCAGCGTAGCCTCGTTGCCTTTCTCATTGTAGGAAATCGTGTCGACATGCTGCTTTGCCAGCAGTATGCCGCGGCCATGTTCTGACAGAAAGTCCACCTCTTTAGGATGTATGGTGTATTGCTGCCAAGCAAAACCGTCACCCTCGTCCCGGATGACGTAGCTGGAGTGAGATCGGTGAATATCATAATTGAAATAGACTTTGCGATTTCTAATCCGCGCATCGCGGCATTTCTTCGCGATCAAATCCTGAACGCTGGAATGCTCCTTCAGATAGTCTTCTTTCTCTGCCCAACTGATTCCGCAATTGCCGTGCTCGATGGCATTGGTCAACATTTCCGTAAGCACGAGGGATACATTTGCTGTACCTTCGTGATCGAGAAAGCCAACGTTGAACAGATAGTTTGCAATCAAGTTGGCGTAACATGGAATGAGCATTGTATCCATCGTCAGCACGAATTGGCCAGATAGGGACGAAATGAGATCGGTTTGAAGAGCCCTTTGAAACAATATCTGTTGGTTGTCCCTGATAATACCCAGAACAGTACCAAGCTGACTCGGAATATTGCTATAATGGAGATGGATGATAATATTGGTATTCTTCAGCTCATTGATTTTTTTGAATGTATTTGATCCGGTATAAAAAGCGATAATCCCGCCGTGGTTGAGCCAGGGATCGGACGTCACCTGGCGCATAATTCCGAATCCGTTCAAATGATCATCGGAAAAGTTTATAATTATCAGCGCAGGTAGTTGGTAGTATATATACTCAATGGCCCGATCATGATCGTCCAGCTGCACGAGATCGATTCGGTTGCCGATTGTGCCACCTGCGCTGGAAGCCTTCACCGCTCGATTGACTTTGCTCAGCGTCCTTGTCACGGACTTCATGACGTCGGGGTCGGTGTTGATGATCGGAAGTCTCATTGTACGCTCAGGAAGCGTCTTTTACCTGATTTCCATGCGCTAAGCGGAGGCTATCGCGGGGACGAGATAGGCTGCGGGCGCGCTGTCGCCCTCTCCACGGCGAGACGCACCGGCGACGCTGTGGCCACTCGCAGCGGTGAGCGTTGACGCGGACTCAGCCTATCACACACGCGTACAATTTTGCGCGATTCTGTCCATTCTCTCCAACTGCGCCACCAGCGGGAGAAAATGCCTCCGAAGGTGGGCCGCAAGCCCAGTCGTTTTATGCGTGCAGTCAGCCGCCCGGACAAAACCGCTCGACCCTATGAGCTTACTTCGGCAGGTTCGGCGACCGCCAGTACAGTCGGGGTTTCCAAGGCATATCCCGCGCTGCAACTGGTGCGCGAACACGGAGATATCGGCCACGCCGGCGCCGTCCGCGGGTCGGGATGCGCTCCCGGGAAATCGTCAAGGCGGGGGAGGGCTACAACCCCAGCTCGCTTCGCAGCGCGCCCTCCAGCCCGGGAAAAACATATTCGAAGCCGGCCGCCTGCAATCGCTTCGGCAGCACGCGCTGGCCTTCCAGCAACAGGGCTTGACCCATTTCACCGAAAACCAGGCGCACCACTCCAGCGGGGAGCGGTGCGGCGGCAGGCCGCCGCAGCACCCGCCCCAGCATTCGGCCGAAGTCGCGGTTTGTGACCGCCTCCGGGGCAACGGCGTTCACCGGCCCTCTCAATGTCTCATCGAAAATCCCCTGCTGAATTACGCCGATCAGGTCCTCCAGGGCGATCCAGCTCATGAACTGGCGCCCATTCCCCAGCGGTCCCCCCAGACCCAGCCGGAAGGGCGGAAGCATTTTTTGCAAGGCGCCCCCTTCGGCGGCCAACACAACGCCAATGCGAAGGTTGACGACACGAATGCCCGCCTGCCGCGCCGGATCGGTGGCCGCCTCCCACGCCTGGCACACCTCCGCCAGATATCCCTCGCCGGCACCCGCGTCCTCATCCACTGCCCCCTCCCCCCTATCGCCGTAATAGCCCACTGCGGACGCCGCCACCAGCACACCGGGCTTTCGCGACAGCCCGGCGAGCGTACGGCACAGCAGGGCGGTACTGTCGACCCGGCTGGCCCGGATGGCCTCTTTCCGCTTCTCGCTCCAGCGGCCGGCGGCGATATTCTCGCCCGCCAGATGCACAACCGCGTCCAGGCCCTCCAAAGCCGCCGCATCGATCTCGCCCGCCGCGGGCGCCCAGGCCACGGCGTTGTCGGCGGCTCCGCCCCGCAGCAGGCGAATCACGGTGTGACCGCCGCTGCTGAGAAAGGCACACAGGCGGGTGCCGATGAGGCCGGAAGAACCGCTGACCAGGATCTTGCGCGGACCATGGGCGGCGAAACGCCGGTGGCGCGCCAGATCGTTGCCGGTGCGCTCGTGGCGCAGCCGAAACAGGCGTCCCAGCCCACGCCGCACCAGCGCTCCGCCCACCAGCGCCCCCAGCGGCCAAAGGGGCAGGGCATAATCGACCTCGTCCTCCAGCAGGCTGGCGCGCTCCCCACGCGGAACAAAACGATGCGTGTGCATCCAGCGCGCAAAGGGTCCCCGCACCTGCTCGTCGCTAAAGTAACGTCCTTCCACCTTCTGGCCGTGGCGCGCTTCCCAGCGCAGGGTCAGCGGGCCTTTGCGGAGAGCCAGCACCGTGCGCGCGCCCGGGGCGATGCCCGCGGGGCCCTCCAGCACGCGCACGCGCTCCCACGGCGGAGTGAGGCGCTCGCGCGCGCCGGGTCGCGCGTGCCAGGCGAACACCTCCTCGGCGGAGAAGGGCAGTTCCGTGCGGTGAATATGGACAGGCATGGCATTTTACCGAGCTACCCGCTATGCGGCTGGTGTGTACACGCACCACCCTAACCCAGTGCTGACGCATCCCACTTTACACGGGACACGCCGCCGTGGACAATCACCCCTGGCTGCGCCACCTGTCCAGCGGCAACACGCCGACCACAGCGGCACCCACCTCCCACAGGCCTGCGGTCTGACGCCCGAGATCGTCTGGATGACTCCCTCGCAACCGATCCGCATTGCCGTGAGCAGCTGCTTGGTTGGCGAGCACGTGCGCTGGGACGGCGGCCATAAGCGCGATGCATACCTGACAGACACTCTGGCGGCCTGCTTTCAGCTCATTTCCGGTGTGCCCGGAAACTGCCATCGGGCTGCGCGTGCCACGCCAGCCGATT
>JACZVE010000365.1 GCA_022572825.1 SAR324 cluster bacterium | reverse complement strand
CGTCCACAAGATCCGTTATTGGGACAACGCGATTCCCTACGACGGGAGGATCCCTTCCTGGGGCCACCGCCTGATGGAAGCCGGCCACCGCGTGGTATCGGTGGGCAAGCTCCACTACCGGCACGTCAAGGATCCGGCCGGGTTTCACGAGGAGATCTCGCCCATGCACGTGATCGACGGCATCGGCGATCTGACGGGATTGATCCGCAGCGATCCCCCCGTGCGAAAGCGGGCGCGCAAATACATCGAGGAGGCCGGCGCGGGAGACTCCACCTACATCCGCTACGACCGGGAGATCACCGGCAATGCCGTGCGCTGGCTGAACGAGGAGGCGCCCAGGTATCAGGACAAGCCCTGGGTGCTGTTCGTCTCCTGGGTGTGCCCGCACTTTCCCCTCATCGCGCCCCCGGAGTTTTTCTCGCTGTATCCAGCGGATCGGGTGCCCTGGCCGGTGCAGAACGAGCCCGGCGCAACGCCGCCACATCCGGGCATCGAGGAGTACTGGCGCCTCAACGACTATTCGCGGCCCTTCAGCGAGGAGGAGACGCGCCGGGCCCTGGCGGCCTACTTCGGAATGGTCAGCTATATGGACGCCAACGTGGGCAAGGTGCTGCAGGCCCTGGAGGCGTGCGGATTGGCGGAGAACACCCGCATTTTCTATACCAGCGACCATGGCGACAATCTGGGCCGCAACGGAATCTATGGCAAGTCCACCATGTACGAGGACGCCGCGGGCGTGCCGCTGCTGATGGCCGGCCCGGATATTCCCCAGGGCCAGGTCTGCCCCACGGCCGTCTCGCTGGTGGACGCATACCCGACGATCATCGCGGGCGCCGGAGAACAAGCCGGGGCCGAGGACATCCGCCTGCCGGGCCATTCGCTGCTGGATATCGCCCAGGGCGCGGAGCCGCGGCGCACGGTCTTCAGCGAGTATCACGCCACCTGCTCGACCGCGGCGATCTACATGATCCGCAGGCAGCGCTACAAGTACGTCCACTACGTGAACCACCGTCCCCAGTTGTTCGACGTCGAGGCCGATCGAGATGAGTTGAACGACCTCGCCGAGAAGGCCGAGTATCAGGAGGTGATCGCGGCGTGCGAGGCGGAACTGCGCCAGATGATTGACCCTGAAGGTGTGGACGCCCTGGCCAAGCACGATCAGGCGCAGCGCGTCTTCGAGCATGGAGGACGGGAGCGCATACTCTCCATGGGTACGCTGGGCTATACGCCCGCCCCCGGGGAGACCCCGGACCGCGCGTAAAGAACGCCGCTATAAAACACCCACTCGCCATGGCCGGACAGCCTATCATTACGAAGATCGAGGTGATCGCCTTTACCGTGCAGGTGGAAAATATCGCCGCCGATCCTGGAGGCATCGGTGTCTTCTACCAGCCGGGTCCCGGATCGCCCCAGGTGCGCTTCGGCCTGCGCATCCACAGCGACGCGGGCGTGACGGGCGAGTACGTGCCACCCAGGGGCCGGGCGCGGGTGATCATGGCCCATGTGGTGGCGCTCGCCCATGGGTTGGTGGGCAAGGCCGCGCTGGAACGGGAGCGGCATTACCAGACGATGCGCAAGGCCACCCGCCATGTGGGAGAAGTGGGTATCGGCGCGCTGGATATCGCCCTGTGGGATCTGGCCGGCAAATTCCACGATGCGCCCATCTGCCAACTGCTGGGCGGGTACCGCGGCAAACTGCCCGCCTACGCCAGCACCCTTGGCGGCGACCGCCTGCCGGACGGGCTGTCCAGCCCGGAAGCTTACGCCGACTTCGCCGAGCGATGCCTGGCGGGGGGATATCCCGCCTACAAGATGCACGGCTGGAAGGAAGGGGACGTCGGGGAGGAAATCGCCATGATCCGGGCGGTGGCGGAGCGGGTCGGGGGCCGCATGCAGCTCATGTACGATTCCGCCTGCAACCTGAAGACCTTCGCCGATGCGGTGCGGCTGGGGCGCGTCTGCGATGAGTACGGCTACCTGTGGCTGGAAGATCCGTACAGCGACGGGGGCATCTCCATTCACGCGCACCGCAAGCTACGCGAGCTGATCCGCACGCCGATTCTGATCGGCGAGCACGTGAGAAACCCGGAAAGCAACCTGGACATCCTCGTCGCGGGGGCCAGCGATTTTGCCCGCGCCGATCCGGATTACGACGGGGGCATCACGGGATGCCTGAAGATCGCGCGGGCCGCGGAAGCCCTGGGTATGGACGTGGAAGTGCATGCCTGCGGGCCCGCCATGCGCCATCTGATGGCCGCGTTGCGCAACAGCAACTACTACGAGATGAATCTGGTGCACCCGCGCACGGCCAATGCCTGGCACCTGCCGGTTTACGGCGAGGGATATGCGGATGAGCTGGACAGTATCGACGCGGCCGGCTGCGTCGAGGTGCCCCAGGGGCCGGGCCTCGGGGTGCGCTACGACTGGAACGCCATCGAGCGCGACGCCATCGAACGGACCGTGATTACCGGCTAGTGTGCCTCTGGTAATGAGCAACGACCAGCGCGAGCCACACGATGCTCCCCCTCCCCGTCCATGAATCGGGGGGAGGGGTTCTGACACGACAACATTATTACACCAAGTGTGCGGAGCGAAGCGGATAGTACCACTTTGTTACATAGGAGCTGCCGGGGGGGTGAGGAACCTAACAACATTGAACGAAGCACGGGATCGAGTCACTTTATTTCTCGCTTCCTGGCGCTTCCCTCACTCACTCGGCTCCAGCTTGAGCGCCGCCGAGTTGAGACAGTAGCGCAGACCCGTCGGGGCGGGGCCGTCCTCGAACAGGTGGCCCAGGTGAGCGTCGCAGCGGCTGCACAGCACCTCGTTGCGAATCATGCCATGGCTGCGATCCCGCTCCGCGCCCACCCGATCGGGGGCAATCGGACTGTGGAAGCTGGGCCAGCCCGTGCCGGAATCGAACTTGGTGCTGGAATTGAACAGCGGTTGGCCGCAGGCCGCACATTCGTAGACGCCCGGCCGCTTCTCGTTGCAATACTGGCCCGAGAAGGGGCGCTCGGTGCCCTTTTCGCGGCATATGTGGAATTGCTCGGGCGTCAGTTGCGCGCGCCACTCCGCCTCCGATTTGACCACTTTTTCCGCCATCGCGCTCTCCCGATTCCGGTTCACGGCCCACGCTGCCTCCATCCAGGCTATCCCCGCCGGCCCCGCATGGGAAGGGGCGAGGGGGCGGGAGATCGGCCCCATGTCTCCGGCGGCACACTGCGCCGGTGCCTAAACCTGCGCGAAGCCTGTACCTGGGCGGCGCTCTGCGCCTGACCTCAGAACAGCCAGGCCAGCGCCAGGGCGGTGAGGGTCGACTCTCCGGTGAGAGCACCGCCCGCGTCGAAATCTTCCCCCTCGGTCAGCGAGGCCACCACGGCCAGGCCCTGCCCGGGCGCCCAGCCCACGCTGAGGGTAGTCTCCTCGCTCTCCCCTACGAAAACCCATTGACGCTCGTAAGTTCGGTGGTAATGGACTCGTAGCCGATCAGGATATTCGAGAACACAACCTCCGCGGTGAAGCCATCGGCCTCTTCCACCGACGCGGGGAAGAAAGTGGCCGGGACGCCGCCACGTTTTTCGCGGGACGCTTCCAGGTGCA
>JACZVE010000033.1 GCA_022572825.1 SAR324 cluster bacterium | reverse complement strand
CGCCGAGCCATCGACCGCTTTATTGCGGTTTACAACCAAACGGCCGCTCCATTTGAATGGCGAAAAAAAACGGTGAAGCAAAAATCATTGCAAGATAAATACGGTAATTTACGCAACTAAGCACTAGCGAAGGAACACGTAAGATTTTGGTCGGCCCTTCCACTGGATACAATTCTCAGTTTCTTCCTCGATAGACAGGATGACGGAAAGGCAAGACAGGAAGTGCCGCAACTTGCAATTCCAACCCTGGTCATGCACGGGACAGAGGATAACAGGGTTTCCTACGAGATTGGGGTTGAAGTCGCGGAGCGGCTGCGCAACTCGACTTTCTATACATTTGAAAACAAGGGCCACCTTCCCGTGACCACAGCCACGGGCGAGTTCTGCGAAGTGCTGCGGCAGTTCGTGCGGACGGGCACGGTGCCGGCGCCGCCCGGCGCGGGAAAATAGCCCAAGTCCGGTTGGCTTGCAGCCGGGGCAACCTCAAGCATTATTGAGCCTCGATTTCGGCTTGGTCGCGCGTGCTTGGGCGGTTACAGGAACGGCTTTGGCCAAGGCCAAGGGCAGGAAACGAAAAGGCAGGCAGGCTAGCCCTTGCGGGCGGTTATAGCACTCCTGCCGTCGGGCATGATCTCGCGCCGAAACTCCGCGAAGCCCGCCTCGTCCAGCCAGTCCCGGTGCTCCTGCTCGGTGTAGGCCTGGCCGTCGTCGAATGCGTTAATGAAGAACAGGTTGAGTCCAACGGAGGGGGCCGGCGCGAGGCGCGAATCGTCCAATGCGTGACCAAGAATATGGATCGCGCCTCCCGGCTCCAGCACTTCCCCCACGTGCTTGAGCACGGCACGGCACTGCTCCGCGGAGAGCACCTGCAGGAAATTGCGCAGCACCGCCAAGTCGTAACTGCCCTGCGGCGCGTCACCGATCAGGTCGTGGGCCTGCACGTCGATGCGGTCGGCCATGCCGGCCTCCTCCACGAAGTCGCGGGCGATGGGCACCGTATTGGGCAGCTCCACGACCGTCCCCCGCAAGCCCGGACAGGCTTCGCAGGCACCGATGGCCAGGCCGCCCGAGCCACCGGCCACATCAATTAGATGCCGGAACTTTGGAAGGTCGAACACCTTTGCCAGCCCCCGCCCCTCCGCCAGGGCGCCTGGGTGCAGCCCTCGCATGAAGGGGCGCAACTCGTCTTCGCTCATGGCACCGAAATCCTCCTTGGCCTGGGGTTTGCCGCTGCGGATCGTCTCCGCGGTATGCCACGTCGCGCCCCACAAAATCGAGAGCAGTTCGTGTACCCCGCCGATGTAGGCCGCCCGCCCCTTCACCAGAAAATGGCCGGCCTCGTCCGTGTTGGCGAACCGGCCCTTGTCCACCGTGAGCAGTTCAGCCGACACGAGGGAGTAGAGCAGGGGCGAGAGTTTGACCGGGTCGACGCCAAGGGCGGCAGCCAGATCTGTGGCGCTCATTGGGCCTTCCCCCAGGGGCGTAAACAGCTCCAACTGCATACCGGCCAACATGGCCATGGGCGGCACCGCCTGGGAGCGCAACCGGTTGATGGTCGCGGGTGTGAGTGGCGCACTGGAAGCGGCCATGGGTACTCCTTTTAACTGACATATTCCAGTTGGACTGCTTGCACAGTCTGGTTTGTTCCCCAAATCCTTCCTATCATTAATTTCGCCGCAGATTCCACTTGGCACTAGCGATTCTCGTCCATTTCGGCTGACATGGAGATGACCTGGTGGCTGGAGCAGGCGGAGAAGCTGGGGGAACGCCTCGGCGCTAACTGAATTCCACTCTGCTATTGTCACACACCCTGCTACACAAACCTGTTCGATACCGGGCATACCGTGCTATTCTGTGAAGTATCCTGAAGCACGGATGTGATTGACCGGATTGATAAGTTATTGTTCAGACGGGAAATACGGATTGCTTGATGCCGAGTCCCACCCTCGGCATTGCCAGTTGCCACGCACTGCCTGGGAACGACCTCGCACTGCGCGTTTCCCTCAGTGCAAGCCCGGCCTGTCGCGGCTGTACGATGCGTCCGCGCAGTACTTTGCGCGTGCCGCTGGCAAGGCCACCCCTCTCGGCACCTTCCCCTATCTGCCGGGCCCTGAAACCCGGACGAAAGGTATTGCCACGCTGCCGCCTTCGGGCTAGGTAACAGGCGCGGACCGTTGCGGCGTTGTGCTGCACCGCACCACAAACCCGACAGGCCCGATACCTCCGGCGCGAGCCTTCCCTGCCCCCAGCATTGAGCCGCGCAAGGGACACGCGACACCATGATCTGGACGACGCTGCTGTTCGGCCTGCTGATGGGATTGAGGCACGCCCTGGAGGTGGATCACGTCGCCGCGGTGGCTTCCCTGGCGGCCCGCTCGGGGGAGGCGCGTCGGATTGTCGGGCTGGGCGCGCTCTGGGGATTGGGCCATACGCTGACCCTGTTCACCTTCGGCATGATGGTGCTGCTGCTGGACGCGGTCATCCCGCAGCGCCTGGCGCTCAGCCTGGAACTGGCGGTGGGCGTGCTGCTGGTGATTCTGGGGGGCGATATCGTGGGCCGCATGATCCTCGCCCGCGTCCACTTCCACGTGCATCGGCACGCCGACGGCGTACGTCACTTCCACGCCCACTCCCATGCCGGCGAGCGGGACCACGACCCTGCCCGTCATGAGCACGTGCATCCCCAGGGCCTGCCCCTGCGCGCGCTGGTCGTCGGCCTGGTGCACGGCATGGCCGGCTCGGCCGCTCTGATTCTGCTGGTGCTGCAGGAGATGGACTCGGTGCTGCTCGGGCTGGTGTACATGGCCCTGTTCGCACTGGGCTCCGTTTTGGGGATGGCCGCCCTCTCGACAGTAATCGCCGTTCCGCTCGCCTACTCCGCGCGGCGGTTGACCCTTGCCTACAACGCGATGCAAGGTCTCATCGGCCTGGCGACCCTCGCGCTCGGGACGAAGGTGTTGTATGAGGTCGCCGTCGTGAAAGGGCTGCTGGCTTAGCCCGCGGGCAATCCTCAGCGGCCGGACACTGCTGCCCGTGCCTGCAGCGCCGTGCCCGGAAAATCGCTGAATACGCCGTCCACGCCCAACCGGAAGAAGCGGCGGTATTCGGCGATGGGATCGCCCCCGTAGTCTTTGGCCAGATACCGCGGCTCGCTGCGGAAGGTGTAGGGATGCACCAGTAGCCCCGCGGCGTGGGCATCGTCCACCAGCCGGGTCGGTGCGCGCAGGGTCTTGTCCTTCCGCATCGGGATGATCAGACCCTTCCAAGGCCCGATGCCCTGGGCGTAGGTGGCGATCTCATCCAGGCCGGCGGGCGTGATCAGGTCTCCGTACGTCCGCGGGTCCCCTGCCAGGGTGAAGTCATAGGGTCGGCGGCGGGCGCCGCCGATGAGCTGCACAAGGCGAAGCCTGGTCATGCGACGCAGCCGTTTCAGATTGCCCACCTCGAAGGACTGGATGAATACGGGCGACCGCGCGTCCGTGTAGCCGTGCCGTGACAGCAGCGCTACCAACGGCTCTTCCAGGGGCAGGCCGATGGAACGAAAGTAGCTGGGATGCTTGGTTTCCGGATACAGGCCGATCACTCTCCCCTTGGTGCGTCCCATCCGTTTCGCCAGGGCAATGATCTCTGCGAATGTGGGGATGGTGTAGCGGCCGTTGTGCGACTGGTCGCGGAAGTCCAGCCGCTCTCTGGCCCGCAGGGTCTTGATTTCCTGCAGGGTGAAATCCTCCGTGAACCACCCTTCTTTTCTGCTGCCGTCAATGACCCTGCTGCTGCGGCGTTCGGGGAATTTGTCCGCCACGTCGGTCGTGCCGGAAATTTCGTTTTCGTGGCGCGCGATGAGCACGCCATCCTTGGTGGACACCAGATCCGGTTCGATGTAGTCGGCCCCCTGCTCGATGGCAAGGGTGTAAGACTCCAGGGTATGTTCGGGCAGGTAGCCGGGCGCCCCCCGATGGCCGATCACGATTGGGCTGCCTCCGGAAAGGGGGACTTCCGCCGGCTCGCCGCGTCCGGCGAGCAACGCCATGGCCAGAACGGTGAGCACCGCGCCGATGGGGAGCACTCGTAACCGCGCACCGCCCCGTTGCCTGCTTGGCCCGGCCCGGGCGTGCATCGCCAGGCGGGCTTCGGCGCCCCGCGGGAAGTTGCAGCGACGCCACCCGCGCCGAGCCGTTCCGGGCGGGCACTGCGCTGCGCGGCGCTTTCCGCGGAGCTGCCAGGCCGCCATCAGGTCAATTCGCATTTGCAATTCCCAATTCCGCACAACGGTGATCCCTGGCCACCATCGGAAGGCCTGTGATTTAATGCCTCCGGCGGTCAGGGGCTCTGCCGCCCCGCACCCCCTTGAATTTACTTTGTTTTCAGGTTGGCGAAGACCCACCTGAAACCGCATAAGGGGGGTCTGGGGGGACTGCGGCGCTTGCGTGTCGCGCGCCGCTTCCCCCAGATGGTTTTTTCCTGAATAATTCGGGCTAGAAAATCCGCATGAGCCGTTACGTACCCCTGTGGTGCAAGAGCAACTTCTCCTTTCTGGAGGGCGCCAGCCATCCCGAGGAGTTGGTGGAGACCGCTCATCGCTGGGGACTGCCCGCCCTGGCCCTCACGGACCGGGATGGGGTGTACGGCATCGTCCGCGCCCACGTGAAGGCCAGGGAGCTGGGCCTGCCGCTCATCATCGGCGCCGAGATCACCGTCGAGGACGGTTCCGCGCTGATCCTGCTGGCGCAGAACCGGGAGGGATACGCCCAGCTGTGCCGCCTGATCACAGCCGGCCGCCGACGCGCGCCGAAAGGGGAAAGCAGTGTCGCCTGGCAGGAGGTGTGCCGGCATGCGGCCGGCCTGATCGCGCTGTGGGGCGGCAGCCGCAGCCTGTTGATCGGGGAGGCGGAACCGAAGAGGATCGCCGGGGACCTGCGGGACGCCTTCGGCGACCGGCTCTATGCCGTGCTGGCCCGGCATCGGCGGGCCGAGGAGGCCGATGCGCAAGCGCGCCTGCGGGGACGGGCGGCGCGGTACGGATTCCCTCTGCTGGCGGCCACGGAAGTGCTGTACCACTCGCCCGCGCGGCGCCGGCTGCAGGATGTGCTCACCTGTATCCGCCACGGCGTGACCCTGCACACCGCCGGACAGCGCATCCACCCCAACGCGGGCCATGCCCTGCACACCCCGCGGGCCTTTGGCAGGCTGTTCGCCGACGATCCCCAGGCCGTGGCGCGCACGCTGGAGGTGGCCGAGCGCTGCGCGTTTTCCCTGGACGAGTTGCGCTATCGCTACCCCTCGCAGCGCCTGCCGGACGGCAGCACGTCGGCCCAGTGGCTGCGCGATCTCTCCCTGCGAGGGGCGCGTAAGCGCTATCCGGACGGCGTGCCCTGCAAGGTGGTGAAGCAGTTGCAAACGGAGTTGGCGCTCATCGAGGAACTGGATTATCCGGGCTATTTTCTCACCATGTGGGAAATCGTGGAGTTTTGCCGGGAACACGACATCCTCTGCCAGGGGCGGGGTTCCGCCGCGAACTCCGTGGTCTGCTACTGCCTCGGCATCACGGCGGTCAACCCGATGCAGGTGGATCTGCTCTTCGAGCGCTTCCTGTCCCGCGAACGCGCCGAGCCGCCCGATATCGATCTGGATATCGAGCACAAGCGGCGCGAGGAGGTGATCCAGTTCGTCTATGACAAGTACGGGCGCAGCCACGCCGCCATGGTCGCCAATGTGATCCGCTACCGGGCCAAATCGGCCGTGCGGGACGTGGGCAAGGTGCTGGGTTTGCCGGAATCCCTGTTGGGCCGGGTCTCCAAGCTGCTCAGCCATGGGGGGATGACCCGGGAAATGCTGATGCAGTCCGGACTGCGCGCCGAGGTGCCCGCCCACAGGCATTTGATGGCCCTGGTCGGCGAGATCCAGGATTTTCCCCGCCACCTTTCCATCCATCCGGGCGGCTTTCTGCTGGGTCACGAGCCGGTTCACGAGCTGGTGCCCGTGGAGAACGCCACCATGGCCGGACGCACGGTGATCCAGTGGGACAAGTACGACGTGGAGGCGATGGGCCTGTTCAAGGTGGATCTGCTCGGGCTGGGTGCCCTGACTCAGCTGGCCCTGAGCTTCCGGCTCCTGGAGCGCGGCGGTCGGGCGCGCTTGCCGGACGGCACCCCGCTGACCCTGGCGACCCTCCCCCAGGACGATCCCGCCGCCTATGCGATGGCCCGCCGGGGGGATACCGTGGGCGTGTTCCAGATCGAAAGCCGTGCCCAGATGGCCATGCTGCCCCGCCTCCGGCCCCGCACCTATTACGACCTGGTGATCGAGATCAGCATCGTGCGCCCCGGGCCCATCACGGGCGGCATGGTGCATCCCTACCTGCGCCGCCGCCGGGGGGAGGAGGAGCCCACCTACCCCCACCCTTCCCTGGAGCCGGTGCTCAAAAAAACGCTGGGCGTCCCGCTGTTTCAGGAACAGGTGATGCAACTGGCGGTGCTCGCCGCCGATTACACCCCCGGTGAAGCCGATCAACTCCGCCGCGACATGGCCGCCTGGCGCCGCACGGGGCGCATCGAGGGACACCGCGAGCGCCTGATCGCGCGGATGCGGCGCAAGGGAATCGCCCGCGAGTTCGCCGAGCGCGTGTTCGAGCAGATCAGGGGCTTCGGGGAGTACGGCTTTCCGGAAAGCCATTCGGCCAGCTTCGCCATCATCGCCTATGCGACGTTATGGCTGAAATGCCATCACCCGGAGGTGTTCACCTGCGCCCTGCTCAATGCCCAGCCGATGGGCTTTTACAGCCCCGCCACCATCGTCGAGGACGCCAAGCGGCACGGCGTGGTGGTGCGGCCGGTGGACGTGTTGCGCAGCGATTGGGATTGCACGCTGGAGGAGACCCATCGCAGGCGCCCGGCGCTGCGCATGGGCCTGCGCCACGTGAAAGGCCTGGGCGCCGAAGACGGCAAGCGCATCGAAGCGGCCCGGCGCCGATCGTCCTTCCTGCACATCGCGGACTTCGCCGCGCGGACGGGCGTGGACGAAGGCGACCTGCTGGCCCTGGCCGCCGCGGGGGCCTTCGGGGGGTTCGGGGTGCACCGCCGCGCCGCCTTGTGGGAGGTGCGGGGCCTGCGGCGCATCCCCAAGGCGAGCCTGCCGCTGGCCGAATCGACGGCCCCGCCGGCCTTTCCACCCCTCGACGCGTTCGACACCATCAGCTGGGATCGCCGCACCAGCGGCCACAGCGTGCACGGCCATCCCCTGGCGCCGCTGCGGGCCGAACTGCGCAAGCTGGGATTGCCCGATGCCCGCGGCATCGCCCGCATGCCCGACGGCGCCGTGGTGCATTACGCGGGGATCGTCATCAACCGCCAGCGGCCTGGCACGGCCAAGGGCGTGGTCTTCATGACCCTGGAGGACGAGACCGGATTCGTCAACCTGGTGCTCTGGGAACGGGTGTTCCAGGAGCACTGGGTGCTGGCGAAAACCCTCTCCTTCCTGGGCGTCACCGGCACGCTGCAGGCCCGCGACGGCGTGGTGCACCTCCTTGCCCGGCGTCTGTGGCAGCCGCCGCTGAGCCGCCCCCTGCATCCCCAGCCCAGCCGGGACTTTCACTGATCCCGACTTTCGCTCGTGTTGAAACGCTTGCGTGCCGCGCGTTGAAACGCTTCGAGTCTCGCGTTTCTTCTCCACTCCGCTGGGCAGTGAGGGGGACTTATACCGCAGAGACCGCGATGCAAGGCAGAGGAAAGCTCCCTTTCCAGTATCTCTACTGGCCGCGGGGAGGGGTTATCCACTGTCACTGCCCGTTCCCATCGCCACCCGGCGCGAGTGGCAGCCAGAGATGGACGGTGAGGCCGCGCTCGTCCGGCGCCGGTTCCGCGGTAGCGCCGCCGCCGTGGGCTTCCATGCAGCGCCGGGCGATGGCCAGGCCGAGCCCCACCCCGCCGGTGGAGCGCGTGCGGGCAGTGTCCGTACGCACGAAAGGCAGGAAGATCTGCTCCAGATACTTAACCGCCACCCCAGGCCCCTCATCGGTCACCGAAAACCGCAGCCTCCCCTCATGGGCTGCCACCTCGATGCGCACCGTCGCGCCATTCGGAGTGTAGGCGATGGCATTGCGCAGCACGTTGCCCAGCGCGCGCAGCAGCAGCCGGCGGTCCGCGCGCACCGCCGCCGGCACGTCCGCAAAGGCGGCCTCGACGGACACATCGCGCGCCAGCGCATCGGCCTCGTGGGCGCCCGTGACCGCTTCCACCAGTTCACGGGGGCGAAGGGATTCCGGCCGCAGTTCGTAGGGAGCCGCTTCCAGCCGCGAATAAAAGAGCAGCTCCTCGATCATCCCATCGAGGGTGTCGGCCTGTGCATCGACCGAGTCCAGATAGTCGGCCACACCCTGGCCGCGCGCCTGCCGCGCCAACTCGACGGCGATTCGCAGCCGCGCCAGCGGTGAGCGCAGCTCGTGGGAAATATCGGCCAGCAACTGCTTGTGGCCCACGACCAGCCGCTGCAGATTTTCCGCCATCTTGTTGAAGCTATCGGACAACCTTCCGATCTCATCGCGGCGCCTGCGTCCGTGGCGGTGTCCGCCGCCGAGGGTGATGCGGGCCGATAAATCCCCTTGTCCCAGGGCATCGGCAGCGGCGGCCATCTGCTTCAACGGACGCGCCAGATGGCTGGCAAGAGGCCAGATCAGCAGCCAGCCCGTAACCAGGATCACGCCTAAACCGACGAGCAGGCGGTAGGGCGCACCGTGCGGCCGCCAATGGTGCCCCTGCATGGTGAGATAGAATACGCCCCGTTCTCCCGAGGGTAACGCCAACGGCAGCGCCGCCGCGAAACGGTTGCCCGGCTGCAGGTGCAGCACCGATCCCGCGGACAGCGTCTCTCGCACGTCGTCGGCGTCCGGAAGCGCGCGCTGCGGTTCCCAGTGCTGCGGAAGCTGCAGCAGCACGGTGCGGCCATCCTCGCCGACGATCGCCAAGGAAAAGTGGCCCTCCTGCGCGACCGGCGCAAGAATACGCCCCACCTCTTTTGCGCTGATTCCGCTGAGGAGCAGGTTTTGGGCGATGTCCCGCCCAAGGCGCACCTCGGAAAGCACCCATTCCTCGATGCCCTGCTGAAAGCCCCGGTAGGACAGCAGGTAGATGACGGCACCGGTGATGGCGGCCGTCGCCGTCATTGCCAGCAGAAACCAGCAGTAGAATTTTAACATCAAGTTTCGCGTCACCATGGGTCATCCATGCGCTGTCGCCGTCGCAAAATGCGGTCTGCCCGGGCCGCACCGTGAGCGCGGGCCGGGCCGTCGCTGCGTTGGCGGTGGCCAGGGCCGTCCGTTGCCAGGCCCGTGTGTTTCGTCAGCCGATGAACATATAGCCTACCAGGCGGACGGTCTTGATATAGCGGGGGTTGTGCGGATCGTCCCCAAGTTTTTGCCGCAGATGCGAAATATGAACGTCGATGCTTCTGTCGAACAGTTCGAACTCTCTGCCGCGCACCCTGTCCAGCAGGGCATCGCGGCTGAGCACCCTGCCGCGCGCCCGCATGAGCTCGCGCAGCATGGCGAATTCGATGGTGGTCAATGGCAGCTCGCGCCCGCCCAGGATGGCGCGGTATCCCGCCAGATCGACAGTGAGCTCCCCCACGGAAATCCGGCTGGGCTCCTCTGGCTGCGCCTCCGCTTGCGGAGCGGCGTGCATCCTGCGCAGCACGGCCTTGATCCTGGCCACGAGCTCCCGCGCGTTGAACGGTTTGGGCAGATAGTCGTCCGCCCCCATCTCCAGCCCGACGATGCGATCCACGTCTTCCCCCCGCGCGGTCAACATGATCACAGGCAGCTCGGAGGTCTTGCGCAGGGAGCGCAGTACCTCGAAGCCATCCAGGCCCGGCAACATGATGTCCAGCAACACCAGGCGGAATTCCTCCGACGACGCCAGCGCCAATCCTTCGTCGCCGTTTCCCGCCACGCGCAGCCTGAATCCCTCCCGCCTCAGATAGTCGCTCAGCAGGGCGCCCAGCTCCGCGTCATCGTCAATGAGGAGGATCGAATTTCCGTTGCTTGCCACGTCTCACCCGTTCCGTCTGCGCATGAACCGATGCTACCCGCGATAGTACCCGCGGCGCATTAAGGCCGTGTGTATTCAGCAGGTCCAATTGTAAAGGATTTGTAAAGGCCGCCGCGGGAATTTTACGCGCCGCTAACGCCTGCGCAATACCTGCTCAATACGAGCCGGGTATCGTGGAATTGTCGGGAGCGCACATCCAGGCGACTCCCAATTGTATGAATCTCACGACCAAGGAGTGATAGCGATGAAACGGAAATTCGGTTTTGCAGTGCGCAAATCCGCATTGCGCAAAGCAGTGCTCGCGGTACCCTTGCTGCTGATTGCCGCGGTGGCGCTGGGCGTATGCTTCCGCGGCCATGGACATGGCTGGGGCGGGCATGCCTTTCGTTCTCCGGAGCGGATGGAAGACCACATGCGCTGGATCGACGAGGATCTGGCGGAAGATCTGAACATCCGCCCGGAGCAACGGGAGGCCTACCAAGCCCTCACCGAGCGCTACAAGGCCGTTGCACGCATCTGGATCGGCGCCATCCGCGACATGGGCCCCGAACTGATGGGAACGATGGAGCAGGATGCGCCCGATGTGGATCGCGTTGTGGAACTGCTGAAGGTCTATGTGCAACAGCGGCCCAGCAATGATGAATTGGAAGCGTTGATCGACGAGAGCGCCGAATTTTACAAAACGCTCTCCCCCGATCAGCAGCAAGTCCTTCACGACAAAATATTCCGGCATCTGCAAGGGCACCACGGCAGGCGTTCGTAGAAGGTCCTTGCTTTAACGCCTTGGGCGGGTCGGGGGGCAGCGCCCCCCGAATCGCTCGCGAGTCGCGCGTTGCTCCCCCCGGCAGCTTGTCTTCAACCGCGGCGAAGGGCCCGGCTTGATACCAAGTCGCCTTCAATTAATCACAAACGACGAATAACCGTCTTCGTGAGGAGCGAGCCTCTGCCTTGCGTCTCGAAGGGCGTGCTTTTTCGCAACGGGAGTAATGCCCGCCGCGGCCTTCCCTTCGACAAGCTAAGGACGGGCGGGAGGGGCGCCAAGCCGCCCTCCTCAGGCACGCGGAAATTAGCGATCCTTTGCAGCGATCGCGTATCAGTGCCGTCGAAGGAGGAAAGTCCTCCCCCCCCGCACCTCCATTAAATGTTTGATTTCAGTGCGTGTTAATGAAAAATGTGATTTCATCTTTTCCTCAAAGGGTCTCGAAAGGCGTTAAAAGGGCCGTCCGGGAGGCCTGCGGCGCTTGCGTGTCGCACACCGACACTCGCACAGGGGTTGGGCATGAGCAGCGGCGGAACTCTGAAGATTTGGGGCAGGACAAATTCCAGCAACGTCATGAAGGTGTTATGGTGCTGCGAAGAGCTGGGCCTGCAATTCGAGCGCGTGGATGTGGGCGGGGCCTTCGGTGGAACCCAGGAGCCGGCCTACCTGGCCATGAATCCCAATGCGCGCGTTCCCACGATCGAGGATAATGGCCTTATTTTGTGGGAATCCAACGCGATCGTGCGCTATCTGGCGGCGACGTACGGGAGTCCCGGCCTGTGCCCGGCCGATCGCCGGCAGAGATGGCACGCGGAGCAGTGGATGGACTGGCAGCAATCCACCCTCCAACCGGACGCCAACACGCTGTTCTGGCAACTCGTGCGCACGGATGCGGATAAAAGGGATGCCGTAGCCATCGAGGCGGCCCGGCAAGGGTGCGCATCGTGCTGGAAGATCGTCGACGGTGCGCTGGCCGAGAAGCTCTTTATCGCCGGCCCGGAATTTACCATGGGCGATATTCCGCTGGGTGTCCATGCGTACCGCTGGTTCAACTACGAGATCGAGCGGCCGCCTCTGCCCCATCTGGAAGCTTGGTACCGGCGGCTCTGCGAGCGGTCGGGATACCGGAAATACGTCGTGCAACCGATCACCTGAAAGCACCGCGGGCAGCCCGCGCGCGGGCGTGCGGCGGCGCAAGGCCGGCAGATCACTTGGATACGCTGCGGTAGGTGCCGTCCCAGTGCGGGGGGGGCGGCGCTTCCAGATAATCGCGGCAGCGCTGTTCGAATGTCGCCGCCGCGCGGTCCGCACATTCCCTTGCCAGCTCCCCGAACGCGGCCAACGCTGCGTCGAAGCGACGATCCCGGTACTGCGCCAGCGCCTGGGCAAAGCGGGCGTGCTTGGCGGCGAGCCGGGCCTCGTCCTCGTGCGCTTCCCCCACCAGCTCATAGATGCGTACCGGGTCCGATTTTCCGACCGGAAGGATGAGGTCCAGCTCGCGCGCGAGGAACGCATCCCCCACCTCGCCGTACGTGCCTTCGGTGATGAGGATGTTGGTTCCGTACACCTTGTTCATACCCTCCAGGCGCGAGGCGGTATTCACGCAATCCCCGATGATCGTATAATCCATCCGGGTTTCCGATCCGATATTGCCGACCACCACCTCTCCGGTGTGCAGTCCGATACGGATATCGAACGCCTGCAGGCCTTCACGCGTCGACCAGCGCTCGCGCAGTTCGGCGACGCGTTTGAGCTGATTCAACGCGGCGCGGCAGGCATGGACGGCGTGATCTTCCAGCGGCACGGGCGCACCCCAGAAGGCCATCACGGCGTCCCCGATGTATTTGTCCACGATGCCTTGCTGCGCTTCGATCTCATTGGTCATCAAAGACAGATACTCGTTGAGGAATTCCACCACTGCTTCGGGCGTGAGCCGTTCGCTGATGCCGGTGAAACCGGCGATATCGGAAAACAGGATGGTGAGGGTTTTGTTTTCGCCTCCCAGCCGGATGTCCTCGGCGTTGCGCAACAGCTCGTCCACCACGGAAGAGGAAACGTATCGCTTGAAGGTGTCGCGGATCGTTTCCTTCTCCTTCAACCCGGCCGTCATCTCGTTGAAGGCCTTTCCCAGCTCGCCGAACTCGTCCCGCGAGCGTATGTCGAGCCGGATGTCCAGATTGCCGTCGCGCACCTGATTCACGCCGTGAAACAGCTCGCGCACGACCCGCGACACGTTGTTGCTGATGAAGTAGGCGAGCAACCCCGCGGCGATGAGGGCGGTGATGCCGATCACGTTGAGAATGTGCCGCAGGTTATTGAAAACCTGCTGCTCCTTGGTCTTGGAACGATAGACGACCACCGCGCCCACCGGCACGCCCAGGGTGCTTTCCACGGGCAGTGGCAAAGCGAGAAATTCCTCCGCGTCCACATCGAATCGCAGCACGCCCGCATCGAAGATGTCGTGCGCACTTTCCGCCAGCCGCAGGAGCGTTTCGGCCGGTATGCCGGCCAGCGCGTTTATATAGACGATGCCATCGCCGACG
>JACZVE010000364.1 GCA_022572825.1 SAR324 cluster bacterium | reverse complement strand
CTGTTATGATTCGTAATGGTTCGTATGTGACCAAGTAGTACTAAAAGCGGTGCGCCCCTTGCCCGCCGGACGCATTTTTCGGACCGGTTCTCGTCTAATTTTGCTGGTGCCAACCCGGCGGCATGAGCGCCCGCCGGCCGCCGCTTCAATCGCCCAGCTTCAGCATCACCATCCCGGCCATGATGACCAGGGCGCCCACCCAAATCAAGCGGATACGGGCGCCTTCCTTGAAAATGAGGTAGCCGATGGCGATCGCCATCAGCACCTCCACCTGCTTGACCGCCTCCACATACGCGCTGACCGTCATCGTGTAGGCCGTCGTGCCGAACAGCGTGGCGAGCCAGCCCAGCACGCCGAGCGCGATGAAGCTCTTCCAGTACCTTCCGATCTCGCGGAAATGGCGCCCGGAACGATACACCGCGTAGGGCGTGAGCAGGCCGCTGGCGAGCACGTAGCCCATGAATATGGCGAAGGGCGGATCGGACAGCAGCGCCATCTTCTTGATCAGCACCACTGCCGGGGCGTAGCCCATCGCCGCCACCACCGTCCAGCGCTGCCCGGGCTCCCGCAGCAATGCGGCCAGCGGCGCCCAGACGGAGATGCGGGCGTGGTGCACGTTGAGCAGGTACACGCCCACCACGGACACCAGCACGCCCGCCAGGCCCAGCGGCGAAGGCGTTTCGCCCAACGTCAGGTAACCCCAGGCCACCAGCAGGATCACGCTGAGCTTCCACAGGGCGGTCACCAGCGAGATGTCCGACTCCTTCAGCGCCCTGGACAGGCTCAGCGTGGCGAGATTCTGGGTAATGCCGAACCCGAGCGCCCACAGCCAAAAGCCCTCTCCCAGCGCGGGCGCCCCACGGATGAGCACGCTCAGGCCCGCGAAGGGCAGCAGGAAGGTGAAGCGGCCCCAGACGTTGATGGTATCGTCCAGCGCATGACCCAGGTGCTTCATGGCCATGTTGCGCAGCACCTGAAACAAGGCGCTGAGCAGGGCGAGGGCGAACCAGTTAAGCGCCACGGAAGCGATCGCCGACATGGGGCTTGCTCAACCCTCGATCCGACGCAACTGTCATCTCCGAAACCATTGAATCCGCGCAATTCGGGAATACCGAAGGGTTGCAGTACGCAACCCGGCACACCACGAGTTCCGGACAAGGCGTGCGCAATCGCGGCGGCACGCAACGCAAAGGTCGACCTCCTCCAGCCTGAGCGCGTTGAACAGGGCTTCCGACCGCGCCGGGACTACACCCCTTCAATGCGCCCCTTGCGATACTCGAGCCGGTTCAGAGCGGACACGAAGGCCTTGGCGCTCGCTATCACGATGTCGAGATCCGTGCCGCGGCCCGTGGCGGATTTGCCTTTGTCCTCGATGGATACGGTCACCTCGCCCTGGGCATCGGTGCCGCCGGTGATGGCGTTGACCTTGTAGTGGGTTAGCCGGCACGTTGAACCCGTCAACCCCTTGATCGTGTTCAGGGCGGCATCCACCGGACCGTCACCGAAGTTGGCCTGGCGCATCACCTGGCCGTCTATGTCCATCTCCACGGTGGCGGTGGGCACGGTGTTGGTTCCGGAAACGACGTTCATGCTGCGCAGGCTGTACCGCCCTTTGACGGAGTCGCCGCTCTGCGTGACCAGCGCCTCGATGTCCTCGTCGTACACCGTCTTCTTGAGATCGGCCAGGCGCTTGAACTCCTTGAACACGCGGTTGAGCTCGCCGCTGCTGATATCGTAGCCCAGGTCGCGGATGCGCTCCGCCAGGGCATGGCGGCCCGAATGTTTGCCCAGCACGAGGTTGTTCGATTTGATGCCCACGGATTCGGGCGTCATGATCTCGTAGGTGAGCGGGTTTTTCAGCACACCGTCCTGATGAATGCCCGCCTCGTGGGCAAAGGCATTGGCGCCCACGATCGCCTTGTTGGCCTGCACGGGCATGCCGGTGACCTGGGTCAGCAACCGGCTGCTGTGATAGAGCTCCTCTGAGCGGATGCGGGTGTCCAGCTTGAAGAACTCGCGCCGTGTTTTCAGGGCCATCACGATTTCCTCCAGCGAGGCGTTGCCGGCCCGCTCGCCGATGCCGTTGATGGTGCACTCGATCTGCCGCGCGCCCGCCCGCACGGCAGCCAGCGAGTTGGCCACGGCCAGCCCCAGGTCGTCGTGGCAGTGCACGGAAAAAGTGATCCGGTCACCGTTGTAGACCTCGTTCTTCAGCCGGTCGATCAGCTCGTACATCTCGTACTGCGTCGTGTAGCCGACCGTATCGGGAATGTTGATGATGGTGGCCCCCGCCCGCACGCACTCCGAGCACATGCGCACCAGAAAGTCCGGCTCGCTGCGCGTGGCGTCCTCCGGGCTGAACTCCACGTTGTCGGTGTAGGACTTGGCCCGCTCCACAGCGCGCACGGCGCCTTCCAGCACGTCCTCGGGTTCCTGCTGCAGCTTGTACTTCATGTGCAACGCGCTGCTGGCCACGAAGGTGTGAATGCCCCAGTTGTGGGAGCCTTTCAGGGCTTCCGCGGCGGAGTCGATGTCCTCGAGGCGCGTGCGGGCCAGGGAGACCACCATGGGCCCCTTCAGCGTGTGTCCGATGTCTCGCACGCATTCGAAGTCTCCCGGCGAGGCCGCCGAGAAGCCCGCCTCGATGGTATCCACGCCCAGCTTTACCAATTGCTGGGCCAGGATCAGCTTTTCCTCCGCGTTCATGGTGAAGCCGGGCGACTGCTCCCCGTCGCGGAGGGTGGTGTCGAAGATGCGGATGGTGTCTACGTCGGTCATGGCTGGCTCCTGTTGTTGCAATGAGTGGTGTTGCGATGAGTGGCTAGGATTGATTCCCTGGGCCCGTTGCCACCGCGCCCGCGGGCGGCGTTAAAAAAAAAGCCGCGACGGCCTGCAACGGGCCTCGCGGCTTCTACTGCTCTTCGATCGGCGCGAGACCCTGCCCAGCCTCGCGCGTTATCAATTCGGTCTGCTACGCTATAGCGATAAACGCTTCCGGCTCGGCTCCAGGCGGAGGACTTGGATCAGCCCTAATAATAACGCGCCTAATAACAGCCCTATGAGCATGAGCGGAAGCATCGCCACAATCACCTTGCGGTTATTGGATTGCCATTTTTTGAAACTGAATCGCTCAATCTTGCTTGTAATGGGCGCCGGAAACATTGTCAACCCCCGAATCGGCAGCGACCCCCTCCCGTCACGGGACTCCATCGCCAGGGATGCGAGAAGCGGGCCAGGGGAACCGGCAGCCCCTGCTGGCAAGACAGGATTAATCAGGCAAAAATCATCGGGGGCAAGCGGGGGGTAACACGCGAGCGGTGCGGCCTCCCACGCCCCCTTTCAGGTGTGTGAATGGGGAGCGATGCCGGCATTCGGTGTTCGAAATTTTACCCGCAATATCAGCGAGAAGAGGATACAGAACCGGCGGCACGCATTCGCCGGGTTTCAGGACGGGCGGCTGGGCTGGTCCAGGGGGATAGCCCCCATAAGGGTTAACTAAAATTGGATATTTCACGACATACATCAAGCGCAAATAAACCACCAAGGCAGAAATCGCCGGTGAATCTCTCAGTGTTCTATCCTCTCGCTCAGACAGGCGGATTGGGAGGATGTTTCGCGGGCACC
>JACZVE010000032.1 GCA_022572825.1 SAR324 cluster bacterium | reverse complement strand
CCTGTCGTAAAGACATCGCGGAGAGGGGCCGCAGGCGTCAGCCCGCGGGGTGAGGTTTTGCCGAGGGCATCAAAACCCATCGCATTCCTTTATAATTTGCAGGAACTTCAGAGTCAGGACACTAGCTTCGCATCGGAAATCCGCGTGCCAAAACCCAGGGAATTCTCCTCTGCCGAAGCAAGATGCTGCGCCGCGAAGGTCAGACGCGACGTACGATCACGAGGTAGCAAAAGCGGTCTGAAAATGCGGCGATGATCGCGGGTAGGGCTGATGTGTCATGTTGAGGGCCGCGTATCGTCCCGAAGAATCTCAACGTTTTCAATCATTCGAGGTCCTTCACTGCGCTCAGGATGATGAGAATACCAGGGCCACTACCCATCAGGTAAACTCAAGGCCACTGGCCGCGCGCATGACTTCCAAGCAGGGCCTTGGTACGCTGCCCCGTGCCATTGCACCGCAGCAGCATCACACCACAATTGCACTGGACCGCAAAGGCCGGGCGCGCCGCTTGTCATTGGGGCGCGGCGTGCCAGTGGGGCTGCGGCGGCGGCATTCGCGAGCTCCCGCCCTGGCGTGGATGGGCCACGGCTTACGGGCGACTCCGCCACACCGGCAGCACGGGTGCAGTACGGAGGCGGACGGACATCGTCATGCGATACTTCACACGGCGACAGTACCGGTTCACGTTGTCCCTCGCGGTGGTGGGGAGCGTGCTGGTATTGAACCAGTGCGCCGGCTTGACCTTCGGGGCGCCGGTGCGGACGATTCTGGGCGATGGCGTGGGCACGCAGCGCTTCATCACGGATCTGGCGCGCTTGTGGCGCAACCGCTCCCGACCCACGGAAGAGTGGCTGGCCGGCCGGATCGTTGCCGCGCCCGATGCGCGCTTGCGGGCGCTGGCCCGGAGGCGGGGCGACTTCGCCGTGATCGACGTGGCCACGGCATCCCGCCGGCTTTCCGACTATGGCCAGCTCACCGCCATCGCCGCTCTCTGGCCCAGGCTGCTCCATGCCGTCAGCCGCAATCGCGGGGTGAAACAGGTCGCGCTCCCCATACGCCACGAGCTGTGGGTGCTGGACAACGCCGCTTATGCCCATCGCCTCCTGATGGAGCTGACCCGCGGCAAGGCCACGCAGCGGCGGCGTATTCACCGGGTGCCCTCGAACGTTCTGCCAGAATCGTTGGATTACGCCCGCGAGCCCGTGGTGCTTTTCGCGGCGCCCAGGCCGTTGCAGGAGCTGGCCGAGGCGCTGCGGCGCGATGCGACCTTGCGGCTGCTGCCCTTTGCCGGCACGCTGCTGGAGGAATTCAAGCTGGCCTACCCCTGGCTCGTCACGGCAAAGGTCGGCCGGGGCAGTTATCCGAACCTGGCGCGGAACCTGGAGCTGCCCGCCCAATACCTGATCCTGGTGGGCCGCAAGGACCTGCCCGATCCGACGGTGCGCAAGATGATCCGCACGCTGTACCGGCGCAATAGCGCGGCGGCGCTGATCAATCCGCTC
The DNA here is from genome assembly GCA_022572825.1 of SAR324 cluster bacterium. GTDB lineage: Bacteria > SAR324 > SAR324 > SAR324 > JACQKK01 > JACZVE01. The sequence goes on along the minus strand of JACZVE010000032.1, from coordinate 11,978 downwards.
TTCGGGATGATCGACGGCAGCATGAACGCGGTGTTCGCCGAACTCATGCCCTATCACCCGGTGACGGCCCGCGCCTTCGGGTTTACGCCCTCCCTGCGGTAAATTGCCCGCCGGCCTCCGCCGGTCGCCTCACGACCCCTTCTGCCGCAACGACTCGATGACGAACACCGTCTTTCTGGGCAGCCCGGCCACCGCCATTCCCAGCCTGCGCGCATTGATGGATTGCGACCAGGTGCGCTTGGTGGGTGTGGTGACCCAGCCGGACCGGCCCGCCGGCAGGCGCCGCGCGCCACAGCCCTCGCCCATCAAGCGGGAAGCCGCGGCGCTGGGCGTTCCGGTGTACACCCCGGAGCGCATCGGGGCGGAGGAGGCGCTGGGCGTCTTGCGGGGCTGGGGCAGCGAGCTGGCGATCGTCTGCGCGTACGGCCAGATCTTCCCTTCCTCCCTGCTGGCACTGCCGCGGCTGGGTTGCTTTAATCTGCACTTCTCCCTGCTTCCCCGTTGGAGGGGCGCCAGCCCGGTGCAGGCCGCCATCCTTGCGGGCGACACCACCACCGGCGTCAGCCTGCAGCGCATGGTGACGGCCCTGGACGCGGGCGACATCGTCGCGGAAACGCCACCGTTGCCCATCGCGCCGCAGGACACGGCGCAGACCCTGGGCACGCGATTGGCCGATGCGGCCGCGGAGCTGCTGTCCGCTTCGCTGCCTTTACTGGTGAGCGGAAATCCGCCGCTGCGTCCGCAGGACCCGGCGCGGGTGACCTCCTGCCGCACACTCCGCAAAGGGGACGGAGCGGTGGACTTCACGGCGGAGAGCGCCGTCGAGATCGAGCGGAAATGCCGTGCCTACACACCCTGGCCGGGGTGCTTCGCCTTCGTGGAGAGCAGGCGGCTGGGCCTGGTGCGCGTTGCACTGGCCCAACCCCCCGCACGAGGCGGGGGCGAACCGGTGCGCGGTGCTTTGCTGGAAGACGGGCGCTTGGCGGCCAGGCAAGGCTGGGCGCGGCTGGTGGAGGTGCGTCCGGAAGGCAAGAGGACGATGCCGTTCGCCGCCTATCGCAACGGCAACCCGGCGGCGATCGGGGCCGTGCTGAAGCCGGCACCGGCCTGAGCGTACGCTGCCGAAACTTCGTCGCTGGAACGCCACAGTGCTCGGCGCCGCGCTGGCGATAGCAACTCAGTTTGCGAAAAATCACTCGCGAAATTCCAGCTGTATCGATGGGTCGCGCCCTTCGAGCCGGTCTTCTGTGAAGACCTCCTCAGGAACGCGGCCCGTGGAATCCGCTTGTGCCGCGTATTTCATATAGCCGCATCGCTGAGGATCCCACGTAGTGGGCGTCTCGCCTGTCCTGAGCGCAGCCGAAAGGAAGTCAGCAGCGGCGATCGGAAATACTTTAACTGACCCACTACCGCATTGGCAGCCACATTGACTTTCACAAATCCCAAAGCTAGCGTGATTAGTTCAGGGTGCTAATTGCGAGCGCCGTCAGGCAGCGCTGCCGCGCGGGCTGGGCGCACGTCCTTGGCGTCAGATGCGACGTGATGAAGATTCTTCTGGCGCAGATTTCCGAGGAAGGTACCGATCGGGCGGTCAACCTGCCGCTGGGCGCCATGACGCGGCTGACGGAGGCCATTGGAGAGCAAAGGGGGCGATTGCAGGCCGATCTCCGGCTAAAAAACCGCGAGGGCCACATCGAAATCACGGGACAGATCCACGGCCGTTTGGCGCCACCCTGTCAGCGCTGCCTGGAGCCGGTGCTCCTGCCCATCGACGAGGCGGTGCGAGTGGTGCTGATTCCGCAGCGGAACTACGAGGAAACCGCTCCGGATATCCATCTCGGCCCCGGGGATCTGGAGGTGAGCATTTATGACGGCGACGAGCTGGACCTCGCGCAAATACTGGAAGACGAGGTGCTGCTGCTGATTCCCGCCGTCGTCGCCGGCGATGACGAGGAGGGTCGCTGCCTGGTCTGCCGGAAGACCATTGACGAGTTGTACAGCATCGAGGCGGCCCCAGCGGAGCATCATCCCTTCGCGACCTTGAGGGACTGGGTGCGCGAGGACTGAGCCACAGCCAACTCGGATCGGCATGCCGGCACCTTGGAGCAGAAGGACCAGGGGATTTTTCGGTTAGATAGCGGAGCGCATAATGGCGGTACCACAGGTTCGGACATCGCAGCGTAAGCGCGGGCACCGGCGCAGTCACCATGCGCTGAGAGCGCCAAATCTGGTGACGTGCAGCAACTGCAGCGCACTGATCCTGCCCCATCGGGTTTGTTCCCAATGCGGACACTTCAAGGGCAAGGAGGTGCTGCAGGTGGAGGCCTATTAGCCAGGCTTCGGTAAGCTCCCGGCTTCATCGCTCGGGATCTCCCCTCCAGCGCAGGGCAATCGGCGTGGCCAACGAGACGATCACCATCGCGCTGGACGCCATGGGCGGCGACTTTGCGCCCAGGGTGCCAGTGGAAGCCGCCGTTTGGGCCGCCCGCGAGGTGGACTGCGAAATCGTATTAGTGGGAGATCGGGCCGCGCTGGAGCCGGAGTTGAGCCGGCATGCCCCAGCGACCCGCCGGGTGCGCATTCACCATTGCAGCCAGACGCTCGCCATCGACGAGCCACCCACGGCCCTGCTGCGGGAAAAGGCGCAGGCCTCGGTGCGCGTGGCCTGCGAGCTGGTGCGCGCCGGCACGGCCCAGGCGGTGATCAGCGCGGGCAACACCGGCGCGATGATGGTGGCGGGCAAGCACGTGCTGGGTACGCTGAGCGGAATCGACCGGCCGGCCATCGCCACCCTCCTGCCCCGCAAGCGCGGCACAAGCGTCCTGCTGGACAGCGGCGCCAACGTAGACTGCAAGCCGCATTACCTGCTCCAGTTCTCGCTGATGGGACAGGTGTACGCCCGCCTCGTGGCCGGTGTGGAGCGGCCGCGGGTGGCGTTGCTCAGCAACGGCAGCGAGCCGGGCAAGGGCAACGAGCTCACGCGGAAAGCCTATCCGCTGCTGGAAGAATCCATCGCCGGCTTTATCGGCAATGTGGAGGGGCGCGATCTGTTCCGGGGCAAGGCGGACGTGATCGTATGCGACGGATTCGTGGGCAATCTGGTGCTCAAGTCCGCGGAGGCGGCGGATGCGCAAATCCGCCTGCTGCTGAAGGAATCCATCGCGCGCTCTGTTTTCACCCGCATCGGCGCCTGGCTGATCCGGGGCGTGCTGACCGAGCTGCAGCGGCGCGCCGATTACCGCGCCGTTGGCGGCTCGCTGCTGCTGGGCCTCGACGGGGTGGCCCTGGTGTGTCACGGCGCATCGAACGCACGCTCGCTGTGCAACGCCATCCGGATGGCCAGGCAGTGCGTGGCCGGCCGCCTCGTGGAAACGCTTTCCGTGGAGTTCGCGCGGCACGCCCAGACGGACAGCTACGCTTCCGGTTGACATCCGCGCAGGATTCGCGAAGGTTTTTGCCAGTGTACGCATAGGAGGCCGACGCGTGGGCACCGGTTTGATCTTCCCCGGACAAGGCTCTCAGCAGGTCGGCATGGGATCGGGCTTGGACAACGCCTTTCCCGTTGCACGCCAGGTCTTTGAGGAGGCCAACGACGCGCTGGGATTCAACCTGCGCAAGCTATGCCTCCAAGGCCCGGAAGAGGAGCTGACCCTCACCTATAACGCACAGGCGGCCATCCTTACCGTCGCCGCGATGGCCCATCGCGTGCTGGCCGGCCGGATCGAGCTGAAACCCGTCAGCCTGGCAGGCCACAGCGTGGGCGAATATATGGCCGTGGTGGCCGCGGGGGCCCTGCCCTTCGCCGTGGCGGTGCGCACCGTGTACAAGCGGGGCCAATTCATGCAGGAGGCAACGCCGCTGGGCGTGGGCGCCATGGCCGCCATTCTCGGCATGGGCGCCGAAGAGGTGGCGCGCACCTGTCAAGAGGAGGCCAGGGGTCAAGTGGTGCAGCCGGCCAACTACAACACACCCGGCCAGATCGTCATCTCCGGCCACGCGGAGGCCGTAAAGCGCGTGTTGGCGCGGTGCAAGGGCAAGCTATTGACCGTCAGCGCGCCGTTTCACAGCGCCTTGATGGTGCCGGCGGCAAAGCGCCTGGCGCAAGTGCTGCGGGAGCTGCCGTTCCAGGATGCTTTGACGCCGGTGGTGGCCAATCATGACAACGGGATTGTCACCCGCGCGGCGGACTTTCCCGTTGCGCTGGAAAAGCAGGTCGTCTCGCCGGTGCGCTGGGATTCGGGAATTGTGGCGATGAGGGGGCAAGGCGTCACCCGCTTCATCGAGTTGGGGCATGGCAAGTTGCTCAGCGGCATGATGCGGCGCATCGATAAAAGCGTGCCGATCACCCACGTGGAAGACGAGGCTTCGCTGCGGAGCACCCTCGACGCCTTGGAGGGCTGATAGCGCCAACACGACGTTGTTGGATCTAGCCGCGGGTGGACGCAGGTAAACATGGATAAGAATCATATCGACGCCCAAAATCGGCGCTCATCAGCGTTAATCCGCGGTTACTCCAGGTATCAATCTGTAATGACCCGTGGCGGGTCATACGCGACAAAGCCGTACTCGTTGAATGGACTCACGCCTGCCATTTAATGCATGGGCCGCCGGACGAATTGTGGAATGGCCCCGTGAGGTCGCACGCGAAATTGTGGTGCAGTGCGCCGCCGGGTCCACCGTAGCCGCACAGGGCGGGCACGATGGGCGGTGACGCCCGAACACGGAGCATCCGGCAACCCGGAGCGGCAAGGGGAAAATCACCGCTGTGAGCCTGGAGAATAAAGTCGCACTGATCACCGGAGCCGGCCGCGGCATCGGCAAGGCCATTGCACTGGATTTCGCGGCCGCCGGCGTGGACATCGTCTTCACCAACCGCAACAAGGCGCTGGGAGACGCCACCCGGGCGGAGGTGGAAGCGTTGGGGCGCCAGTGCCTGGCAGTGCAGGCGGACGTAGCCGACCCCGAACAGGTGGAGGCATTGGTGAAGCAAGGGCTGGAGCGATTCCCCGGCATCGACATCCTGGTCAACAATGCGGGAATCACCAAGGACGGCCTCATCATGCGCATGAGCGCGGAAGACTGGCGCCAGGTGCTGGCAGTGAACCTGGACGGGATGTTTTATGTCACGCGGGCGGTGATCCGCACGATGGTGCGCCAGCGCTGGGGCCGCATCATCAACCTGACCTCCGTGGTTGGATTTACCGGCAACCCGGGCCAGGTGAACTACAGCAGCTCCAAGTCCGCCGTCATCGGGTTTACCAAGTCGTTGGCCAGAGAGCTGGGCTCCCGTAACATCACCTGCAACGCCGTCGCGCCGGGATTCATCGACACCGACATGACCCGCGGATTGAACGAGGAGCAGAGGCAGGCCATCGTCGGTCAGGTGCCCTTGGGCCGGATCGGCCAGGCCGAGGAGGTGGCCAGCGCCGTGCGCTTTCTTGCGGGCGATGACGCCGCGTATATTACCGGTACGGTGCTGCACGTGAACGGGGGTATGTACTAAGGCGCGTAGCACTATTGACTTTCGCTGCGGCTTGGGGGTAATTGGCTGCCACGAGGAACCTGAGCGGTACAATCGATTACCTAATCCACCGTGTACTCGGGTTTCAGAAGGATGGCCGCGAAAATCCATCTTAAAGGAGTATTTGTATGGAAGTCGCCTCAAAGGTGAAGCAGATCATCGCCGAGCAGTTGGGCGTTGAGGAACCGGAGGTCAAGCCGGAGTCCCATTTCGTCGACGATCTTGGCGCGGACTCGCTGGACCAGGTGGAACTGGTGATGGCCTTCGAGGAGGAATTCGGCATCGAGATTCCCGACGAGGAGGCGGAGAAGATCACCACGGTACAGTTAGCCGTCGACTACATCGAGGAGAATCGCTAGCCCCGGCTTCGATTCTCCGCAAAACCTGTGCTACGATCAGCGCAGGCACTCTTTTCGTCTATTCCCTTAAACCCCTGCACATTCCGGAAAGCACGCACCCGCGGCGAAAATGGCCGGTCTCCTGTGGCGTGGATATACCGTTAAGGTGTTCCTATGAAGAATCGAGTGGTGATTACCGGACTGGGGTGCGTTTCGCCCCTGGGCAACGATGTTGCGTCCACTTGGGACGGCCTTGTCAAGGGGAAGCCCGGCATCGACCGCATCACCAAATTCGACGCCACCGATTTCCGAAGCCGGATGGCGGGCGAAGTCAAGAATTTCGATCCAAGTTCCGTCATCCCGGCCAGCGAGCTGAAGAAGATGGACCTCTTCATCCACTACGCGCTGGTGGCCACCGCGGAGGCCATGCAGGACGCAGGGTTGGAGATTGACGACGAGGTGGGCAACGAGACCGGAGTATCGGTGGGCATTGGTCTGGGTGGCCTGACATCGATCGAAAAGTACCACGAGGTGTACCTGGAGAGAGGCCCGCGGCGCATCACGCCGTTCTTCATTCCCATGGTGATCTCCAACATGGCTTCCGGACAGATCTCCCTGTATTTCAATTGCAGGAATTACTGTGCTTCCACCACCTCTGCCTGCGCCTCAGCGAATCACTCGATCGGCGACGCCGCCCGCATCATCGAGCGCGGGGACGCCAAGGTCATGGTGGTGGGCGGCGCGGAAGCCACGGTGACGCCGCTGGGGATAGGCGGATTCGCCGCCATGCACGCGTTGTCCACGCGCAACGACAACCCCGCGGCCGCTTCGCGCCCCTACGATCGGGACCGGGACGGCTTTGTGCTGGGGGAGGGCGCCGGTATTCTCATCATCGAGGATTATGAGTTCGCCAGATCCCGAGGCGCGGAGATCTATTGCGAATTGGCCGGCTACGGATTCAGCGCCGATGCGCACCACATCACCCAGCCGAGCGCGGACGGCCCCGACCGGGCCATGAAGATGACCTTGCGGGATGCCGGTGTAAATCCCGAGGAGGTGGATTACATCAATACGCACGGCACCTCCACGCCCGCGGGCGACATCAACGAGCTCAAGGCCATCAAGGTCGCCTTTGGGGATCATGCGAGGAAGGTGTCGATCAGCTCCAGCAAGTCGATGACAGGGCATCTGTTGGGCGCGGCCGGTGGCCTGGAGGCCATCTTCGCGGTCAAGGCGATGGAACAAGGACTCGTTCCGCCCACGATCAACATCGAAAACCTCGATCCCGAATGCGATCTCGATGTGACTCCCAACACGGCGAAGGAGCGCCCGTTGCGCGTCTCCATGTCCAACTCCTTCGGATTCGGCGGAACCAACGCCACACTCCTGTTCAAGGCCCTGTGACCCCATGACGCCACCCTCCGCCAATAGGATGCGCCGGCCACGCCGCGCCACTGGGACAGGCCCGGAGGATGCGCCTCTTCGGGCGGGGCCGTCGTATGGGGCAGTCGTTCAGAGAAGGAATACGAGATGATACCGGCCGATCTCAGGTACACCGAAGCGCACGAGTGGTTGCGATTGGATGGGCACACCGGCATCGTCGGGATCACCGATTACGCCCAGGATCAGCTTACCGACATCGTTTTCGTGGAGTTGCCGGAGGTCGGCCGCAAGGTCGACGCGGGGGATGCGACGGCGGTACTGGAATCCGTCAAATCGGTGGCCGACGTGTACGCGCCGGTTGCGGGAGAAGTGGTCGAGATCAACAAGGCGCTGGAAGAGCACCCCGAATACGTCAACGAGTCGCCCTACGACAACGGATGGATCTTCAAGCTTAAGGCGAACTCCGGCGACGCCTCACACTTACTGGACGCGAAGGGCTACCAGAAATTCCTGGACGCCCAGGAGCATTGATCCGCCATTCCGCTGTGCCATTGCACGGTGCAACCGTACCGTGCAAGGGGCCGTTGCGAGAGTGGCGGGCTGCCGGCGCGATTCAGCCTTCCGGCAGCACTTCGGCGAGGATATCCCCTATCTGACGCGCCAGATCCTCCTGGAATCCCAAAATGACGTGGGTGACAATGCCCTGCCGATCGATGACGACGATCCTGGGCAGGCCATCGATCTTGTACGCGTTGAGGGCATAGCGCACCGAGGGGAGCATCATCTCCACCTCGATGCCCTTTGCCACGGCGAACTTGCGCACCTCCGCGGCCGTCTTCTCGGTGTCCACGTTCACGTAGATGAACTTGACCGGACGTTCCGCGTACTCCCTGGCAACGCGGTTGTACGCGGGAATCTCCTGGATGCAGGGAATGCAGTAGGTGGCGAAAAAGTTCAGCACCAGCGCGTGCTTCTCCACGGAGATCTTCAGCTTCCTGCCTTCACGAATGGGGCGGCCCTGGGCATCGCGCCGGTAGACAATCCGGTTTTGCAGCTTGTTCAGATTCAGCAGCCCCTTGCCGAACGCCGCCCGGCCGGACAGCCTCGGCGCGGGCTCGCCGATCAGCGGGTGCCCTGCCTGCGCGAGCGCGGGCGCCGGGAGCAGAGCGAAAGCCAGCAGCATCAGACCGCTTAGCAATAACAAGCCTCGGATCATCGCTCGGTTCATCACCGCACCTCGCCTGCGAATGAATGCGGGCCTACGCGCACGCAATGCGCACAAATTCCGATTGTGCCCGCCAGTGCGATTATTCCACCGCTGTCCGCCCCGGTAAAGGCCCCGCGGGCACAAGCACTGCGGGCCGCCCACGATTGGGATGAGTACAGGTGGCAGAGGGCAGCAGCGCTTGCGAATCGCGCGCTGCTTCCCTGACGGGGAGAAACGCGCGCCTCGCCAGCGGTTCTCAGGGGAGCTACCGTGCGACTCGCAAAGGGTGCGCCCCTGACCCGCCGTATGTACCAAATCACGAGCCTTTTACTCGTTGAAGTTAATTGCTCTGAAATCCGCCATTGCTGCGGAGGCGATTATTGCCGTGATCTCGACTCCGTATCACATGGGCAGATTGGGATATCCCTCCAGCGACAGGTCGTCAAACCGCCCCGCCTCATAGCGGTAGGCGGCCAGGCAGCCCACCATCGCCGCGTTGTCCGTACAGAGCTCCGGCGGCGGGTAATACAGCCTCAGTCCAGCTTGCGCACAGGCGGCCTCGAAGCATTGGCGCAGCTTGCGGCTCGCCGCCAATCCCCCGGACACCGTTACGGCGCGTACCCCATAGCGGCGGGCAGCGCGCAGGGTCTTGCCGACCAGCACGTCGGTGACGCTGGCGAAAAAGGCGGCCAGCACCGGCCCCTCCTCGATCGGGGTGCTTATCCGGTCCCCTGCCGCCTCTCCGGGAGTCGGCAGGCCGTGATCGCGCAGAAAATAGAGCATGGCCGTCTTCAGTCCGCTGAAGGAGAAGTCCAGATCCGGCCCATTCAACATGGGGCGGGGAAAGTCGTAGGCGCCGGACGCATGCGCCATGGCCATGCGATCCACCACGGGCCCGCCCGGCATGGGGTGGCCGAACATCTTGGCCACTTTGTCCACGCATTCGCCCGCGGCGTCGTCCACGCTGCGCCCGACGATGCGCCACCGGAAATGCTCCGTCTGATGGATGAGCACCGTGTGTCCGCCCGCCGCCACCAGGTGTACGAGCGGAAACGCCGGGTCACCATGGACGAGAAAATTCGCGTAGGGATGGGCCTCGATGTGGTTGATGCCGATCAGCGGAATGTCCAGCAGGTAGGCCAGCGACTTGGCTACCGTCATGCCCACCAGAATAGAGCCCAGCAGACCTGGCAGATTGGAAACGGCCACGTAGTCCAGATCGTCCAGCGTCACCTGTGCCCCCGCCTCCGCGGCCTGGGCCAGGGCCGCATCGATGAGCGGATGGATCACTTCCAGGTGCTTGCGGGAGGCCCGTTCGGGCACGACCCCGCCGAACTCGGCATGGTCGGCGTATTGGGAGAGGGTGACGTTGGCCAACAGCTCCCGTCGCCCACGCACCAGCGCCACCGAGGTGTCGTCGAAGGTGGTATCGATGGCCAGCCCCAGTGGGCGCCGGCTGCCCACCACGGAGGAGCCCGTTGCCGACGGCTGTTGCCTCATGGCGCGGGCCTCCATTTGCGGAACGCCTCGGACTTCAGGTAGATCGGCGTCACCCTTGGCCAGGTGCGCTGGGGCGCTTCCAGGTATTGCGGAACGCCCAGGGCCAGCAGCCGCACCGCGTCGGGATGGGCGTGGCGCAGGGGCAGGATGGTCAGGCGCGCGAAAGCCGCCTCGGTCTCCGCCGTGGTTGCCAGCCCTGGGTTGAAGCGCCGCAGCACCACCGGCGTTTGACCCAGCTCGGGCAGCAGGTTCGCCAGGCTGCTCAGCGCGATCCGCCCCTCCATCGCCAGGCGGCCGTCCCGCCAGCGGAAGGCGGCGTGATACACCTCGTCGCGGGCGCAGTTGAGGAGCACAACAAACCGGCGCCGTTCTGCCGGATCCGTCTGGGCGGCCAGCAGGTGCAGCGAATCCACGCCGATCAGCGGCCGGCCCGTCAACTGGGCGAAGGTAATGGCCACCGCCAGCCCGATGCGGGTGCCGGTGAACGAGCCGGGTCCGCGTGCCACCAGCAGCAAGTCCAGCGCGCGCGCATCCAGCCCGGCGCCTTTCAGCAGCGCATCGATGCGGGGCAGGATCTCCTGCGTGGTGCGGCGGCCGATGTCTTCATACTGGCTGGCGGCCGGCACGCCATCCTTCATCACGGCCAGACTGAGGCAGTCAGACGTCGAGTCGATGGCCAGCGCGCTTAGGGCTGCATCCACGGCCCCGTCAGTCGCAACGGCCGTGGCAGTCGCGGCGCCGCCGATCTGCCCGGTCACGGCACTGCCGCCCCGTCGAAAGCCATCATCCGCACCTCATGTCCGCAGTGCTCCAGAAAGCGCTCAAAATCGCTCCGGGAGAGGGAGAGCGTGGCCGTGTTGACGTTGGGGTGGAAATTGAGCACATCGCAGGCGAGCAGATCGCGATCCATCACCACGCGCACTGCCTTATCACGATCGTTTATCAGCCCGAAGGGGCTGACCGAGCCGGGATGGAGGCCGAGGGACGCCATCAGCCGTTGAGGCGAGGCAAAGCTGAGGGTGGATTCCCCCAGGGCGCCGCGCAGCGCCTTGAGGTCCACCTGCTTGCGGCTCTCCACAACGACCAGGTAGTGGCGGTCGCCCTTCTTGTTGCGCAGAAACAAGTTCTTGCTGTGCGCGCCGGGCAGGTGGCCGTACAGATGGTCCGCTTGCTCCACCGTGAAGGCCGCCTCGTGCTCGGTGACCGTGTAGTGGATAGCCAGGCCGTCCAGCACCCGATAGATGTCCTCTGTCATCTCCCCTGCGTCGCCTCTGCGTTCCCTTTCCGCTCCTCGAGCGCGGCGAACACCGCGCCGTAAATACGCCGGTCGCCGCGCAGCGTCATCCGCCGCCGCTCCGCGTGCGCCGGCACGAAATCCAACCGCACCTCCAGCGGGCTTTCGCCCACCAGGAACGGCCCGGCGAGCTCCGGCCACTCGATCAGGGTCATGCCGGCGGGGTTGATCCAGTCCTCGCGATCCAGCTCCAGCAGCGCCTCGGGGGTCTCCAGCCGGAACAGATCCACATGATAGACGGATCGCCGGCCGGGGTAAACGTTGACCAGGGTGTAGGTGGGGGAGATCACCATCCGCGGCGCGATGCCCAGCCCCTGGCAGACGGCCTTGATGAGGGTGGTCTTGCCGCTGCCGAGTTGGCCCTTGCAGAGCACGATCGCCCGCTCCGGCAGCGCGGCGCCCAGCGCCCGGCCGACCGCGCGCGTGGTGGCCAGAGTGTTAAGGGCGAGCTTCAGGCGCCGATGCTTGATCGTCTTGTCAGGGCGGTTTACGCGCACACTCATCCGCATGTTGTTCCGCGTCAGTCGGAGAAGGCCTGTGATTTATCCGAAGAAAAGCAAATGCGGGGGAACCAGTCCCCCCGCGCTCCCCGAATACTGAAGTTGAGATATTTCATCGTAATTCTTAGTAAGTTGTTTTTATAGCATTTTTCCGGCGTGGAGGGGAGGGCAGCGCTTGCGAGTCGCGCGCTGCTTCCCTGCTGGGGGCGAAGCCCCCAACCTGCCGGAGGTATAA
>JACZVE010000363.1 GCA_022572825.1 SAR324 cluster bacterium | reverse complement strand
CCGGCGGATTCGGCCGATTCACGCACGGCCCGTTTTTCCACCTGCGTGATGCCGGAGGGTACGCCGATGATGATGCGGGGCTTGAAGCGGATGAAGGAGTTGTTGCGCTGCACCTGGCGGATGAAATACCGCAACATTTCCTCGGCGATCTCGAAGTCGCCGATCACCCCGTCCTTCATGGGACGGATGGCGAAGATGCTGCCGGGGGTGCGCCCCAGCATGACCTTTGCCTCGCTGCCCACGGCCAGCACCTTGTAACCGCCCTTGTTGTCGCGCTTGACGGCCACCACGGAGGGTTCGCGGATGACGATGCCCTCCCCGCGGACGTAGATCAGCGTGTTGGCCGTGCCCAGGTCGATGGCCATATCGCTGGTGAAGATATTCTTGAGGCGTTTGCCGACTTTCATTCTCGTGCCCTGACTAATTGATTGGAAGTCCTTGCTTGGCCGGCAATGTACAATCGCCGCACGGCTCGGCATTATTTCGCCGGAATCACGCAAGGCGCGTCCGGCAATCGTTGATGTGGGTGCGCGTTATCCAGCGCACATCACCCTTCCGTGCCGCCGCCGTGACATCTGCATGCTGCACGGGACGCTTGCGCCCGCCGCAGGCATTCACCCCGACAGGAGATAGTGTTCCAAAAGCGGGAGCCGGTCCTGTCCCCCGGACATTTTCCCGTCATCTACGATGAACGTCGGCGCGCCAAAGACAGATTTTGCAATGGCTTCATCCGTAATGGCTCTCAGCTCGTCCTTGATCTGGGGTTCCTGGGCGCGCGCTACCAGCGCCGCGCCGTCAAACCCGGCCCCATCCAGCAAATCCATCACGACGGCCGGCTGTGCGAGATCCAGGTCATCCGCGAAAGCGCCTTGGAATAATGCATGCACTGCTCTGGCGCGCTCAGGGCCCCGGGGTACGGCCAGGGTGGCACGCAGGGCCAGGACGGGCTTGAACAGGAACACGGTGCGTTCCTTATAGGGAATTCCATAGAAAACGCTCAGATCCCTCACATCCTCGAACAGGTACTTGCGCCGGTTGAATTTCGCTGCCCTGGAATATTCCGCCCAATACGACGGGCATCCACTGCAGTTCCGCGCCCGCCTGCTGGCAATTTCCTCGCTGCGGTGAGAGGCGATATACGAGTACGGACTGCCGTAGTCGAAATAGAACCTGACCGTATGTGCGCTCATCATGCCCTATTGTAGAGGAATTTTCCATGAAACACTCTTAACTATCTTTTTTAATCGGCAATACAACAGTCAGGAAGGCAGCGTGCGCGCCAACGCTGCTTACGGAAGGGCATCTCCGGGCCGGATAATTCGGCCGCCTGGCATAAATACCGCACCCCGCCTCACCGCTTTATCGGCTTCAGTCGGACGCGCCGCACCGCATGTTCATATCTGCCGATAAGTGGTGAGGCTGCCCCTCTCCGATGCGGAGGGGGGCGCGCAAGACTGCGCTCCCGGGGAATAGGCAAAGGTGCTCTCCCCTTGGGAGAGGGGAGGCACCGCGCGACTCGCAGGCGGTGCCCGGCAGGTGGCGGGGGTGATGTTGTAGCGCAACCATATCAAGCACTTGTATGTCTTTCGATTTATTGAACGAACTTCTGATTCAACACGCTAGGTGGTGTATTCCGCGTTGATCTTCACGTACTGTTCGGTGAGGTCGCAGCCCCAAACCCTCTCGCTGTTGCTGCCCTGGCCCAGTCGAATGTGGATGGCGACCTCCTCGTTCTTCAGGTAGGCGGAGATACGCTGAAGCGTTTCCGGCTCCAATCGGCCGGCGGCGATCGTGAGCGAGGGGTCGTCGCCGAAGGCAATGCGCAGGCCCTCCAGCGGCACCGGATAGTCGAATGCCTTGCCGATCGCCATCACGATTCTTCCCCAGTTGGGATCGGCGCCGTAGATGGCCGTTTTCACCAGCGGCGAGTTGATTACGGCCTTGGCGATCACCAGCGCCGCCTCGGCGCTCGGCGCCTCGCTGACGGTCAACTCGATCAGCGTGGTGGCGCCCTCCCCGTCGCGGGCAACGGCCTTTGCCAGGCTGATCGACGCCTCGCTGAGCGCCGCTTCGAACGCGTGGGAATCGACGGCGCCCGCCAGGCCATTGGCCAGCACGGCCACCATGTCGCTGGTGGAGGTGTCCGAATCCACCGAGATGCGGTTGAAGGAACGGTCGACGGCCCGGGCCAGCATGCGCTGCAGCGGCGCGGCCTCCAGTTGCGCGTCCGTGAAGAAATATACCAGCATCGTGGCCAGGTTCGGCTCGATCATGCCGGCGCCTTTCGCAACCCCGGCAAGGGTTGCCGGGCCTATGCGCAGCGACACGGTCTTGGGATAGGTGTCGGTGGTCATGATGGCCCGCGCGAAGCGTTCCAGGGCCTCCGGTGTTGCCGCCAGCTCGGCGGGCGCCTCGCGGCAGGCCGCTTCGATGATGGCGATGGGCAGCGGCCGGCCAATGACGCCGGTGGAACCGGGCAACACCAGCGTCGCCTCGATGCCCAGCGCCGCTGCAATGCCGCGGCACATGCGCCGCGCATCCTCGATTCCGTCCGCACCCGTGGCCACATTGGCGTTCTTGGAGTTGACCACGACCGCCTGCAAGCGGCCGTCGCGGACGTGCTCGCGGCCGACGATCACGGGGGCGCCAGGGAAGTTGTTGCGGGTGAATACGCCGGCCGCCGCGCAGGGCACGCGGGAACAGGCCACGGCGAAATCCAGCGTGTCGTCCTTGATGCCGATGTTCTTTCCCAGCCACGAAAACCCCGGCACCGTCAGCAGTGGAGCCCGCTTGTTGCGCATGGGAGTCAGCGGCAGATGCCCCGCGTGGAATCGCGGATGAAGGTGACAAAGTTCATGACGTGGGGGGATTGGCCCAGCTCTGCCTCGATGGTTGCCAGGCTTTGCCGGGCGCTCAGCTTGCCACGGAAAAACAGCTTGTAGGCTTCCTGGATGGCCTCGATCTCCTCGGGCGCGAAGCCATGCCGCTGCAGGCCGATGCGGTTGACTCCGTAAAGTCGCGCCCGGTTGCCCGCCGCGATCACATAGGGAGGGAGGTCCTGAGCGATCATGGTCTGTCCGCCGGTCATGGTCAGCTCACCGACGGAACAGAACTGATGAATGGCCGTGTATCCGCCCAGGTACGCGCCGTCCTTGATCGTCACGTGGCCGCCCAGGGTGGCGCCGTTGGCGAAGATGGTCTCGTTTCCCACCAGGCAGTCGTGAGCGATGTGGCAATAGGCCATCACCCAGTTGTTGCTGCCGATGCGCGTCGTCCCCCCACCCTCCGGAGAGCCACGATTGAGAGTCACGAACTCGCGAAAGGTGTTGTCATCCCCGATTTCCAGCGCGGAGGGCTCGCCGCCGCTGAATTTTTTGTCCTGGGAATCCTGGCCGATGGATGCGTAGGGGAAGATGCGGTTGTTCCGGCCGATCACGGTCGGGCCTTCGATCGTGGCGTGGTTCTTCACCTCGCAATGGTCGCCGATAACCACCCGCGGCCCAATTACGGCGTAGGGCCCAATCGTCACGTCCCTGCCCAGTTCCGCCTTTGGATGCGCTACGGCCGTAGGATGAATATTCGTCGCGCCTGCCTTGCTATGCTTCATCCCCGCTTCCGCATCCGCCTACACGAAACCGCGACCCGGGAGTGTTCACGGTTGGCTGGCGTACCTTAACC
>JACZVE010000362.1 GCA_022572825.1 SAR324 cluster bacterium | reverse complement strand
ATTCACCCCCGGATCGAAGATGAAGGGCGAGCGCAACGACGATTACTTCAAGCCCGGGTTGCCCTACCTGGACGAATTCGAGGCCATCTTCAGCAAAAAGCAGGCCGTTCAGGTGGCGGCCATCCGTTCGGGGCGGGCAATGGGCCTGTTTCGCGGACTCCCGCCGACGGCCGTTGCGGACATCGTGCGCTCCCTGGGCAAGGACAACGTCATTATCCAGGAAAGCACCTGGAACTGCGCCCTGTTCGTCACGCCCAACTCCCACCGCAAACCTTTCGACGATCCGCGGGTGCGCCGGGCGCTGAGCCTGGCCATCGACCGCTGGGGCGGCTCGCGCTACCTGTCGCGCATCGCCATCGTCAAGACCGTGGGAGGCTTGGTTTTCCCCGGCCATCCGTTGGCCATGAGCAACGAGGAGCTGAAAAAAATTGAAGGCTTCGGCACCGACATCAAAGCCAACCGGGCCAAGGCCCGCCAACTGCTGCGGGAAGCCGGCGTCAAGGAGGGCTTCAAGTTCACCTTTCACAACCGGGCCGTGGAGATGCCCTACAAGATCGTGGGCACCTGGCTGATCGACCAGTGGCGGCAGATCGGGCTGGAGGTGGACCAATGGACGCAGCCCACCGCCCAGTTTTACAAGACGCTGCGCTCCAATCCGCCCGGGTACGACGTAAGCATGGACTTCAACTGCCAATCCATCGTCAATCCCACCCTGGACATCTCCAAATTCCTGTCCTGGGACGCCGGTGGCGGTTCCAACAACGGCAAGTACATCGACCGCGAGATAGACCGGCTCTACCACCTGCAGTTGCGGGAAACCGACCCGGTGAAGCAGAAGGCCATCCTGGTGGATTTCCAGAAGCACATGTTCAAGCAGGGCTGGTACATCCCCACCCTGTGGTGGCATCGCATCCTTCCGCTCAACGCCAAGCTGAAGGGGTGGAATATCACCCCCAGCCACTACCTGAACATGCAACTGGAAGTGGTCTGGCTGGACCAGTAAAGCGCTGCAGAGGTCTCTAAATCGGGTGCCGTCCGTACGTTGCTGAAAACGTCATCAGCTCAACGGCGGGCGGCACTTCTTTGCCGCGATAATCCGTGTATCGCTATCTGATTCGGCGCGTGATTTTGATGGTTCCCACCCTGTTCGGGGTGGCGGTCATCATTTTCATCCTGATGCGGTTGATCCCGGGGGATATTGCCGAAATCCGCTTGGCGGAAACCGGCAACGTCAGCCAGGAAATGATCGACCTGGAGAACGAGCGCCTCGGGCTGAACCGGCCGTACCTGGTTCAGTTCGGGGACTGGTTTTTCACGCTGCTGCAGGGCGACCTCGGCGAATCCATGTGGACGGGGCGGCCGATGATTCTGGAGCTCAAGCAACGCTTCCAGCTCTCCCTGCAAATCGCCATCATGGCCACCCTCTTCGCGACCCTGTTGGCTATCCCGCTGGGCACCGCCGCCGCGCTGCGGCAGGATACCTGGGTGGACTACGGGGTGCGCATCTTTTCCATCGCCGGGATCGCCACCCCTTCGTTCTGGCTGGGGATCATGATGATCCTGGGCTTTCTGATCTTTTTCAATTGGCTGCCCCCCCTCACCTACACGCCGATCTGGGTAGACCCCATCGCCAACCTGAGCCAGCTTATCTGGCCGGCCCTGGCGACGGGCTACCGTTACTCGGCCGTGGCCACCCGCATGACGCGCTCGGCGGTGCTGGAGGTGCTTCGGGAGGACTACATCCGCACGGCAAGGGCCAAGGGGTTGGTGGAGCATATCATCATCAACCGGCACGCCCTCAAGAATGCCATGCTGCCGGTGATCACCGTGATCGGCCTGGAATTCGCCTTCCTGATGGGCGGTCTGGTCGTCACCGAGCAGGTGTTCAACCTGAACGGGCTGGGCCTTTTCTTCGTCAACGCGGTCGGCAACCACGATTATACCGCCGTGCAGGTTCTGGTGATGATCGTCGCCTTTACCTTCGTGCTCACCAATTTCATCGTGGACATTCTCTACGCCTGGCTCGATCCCCGTATTCACTATGAGTAGTAAATAACGACCGGTAAAAGGATGATATGACCGATATCGCCGGGCCAGCCGCTGCAGAAGATATTCTCCCCCAACACGAGACCAGGGTGCAGGCCGTTGTGCGGTTTTTCCGCACCAAACCGCTGGGCGCGGCCGGTCTGGTGGTCATTGTGATCTTTGTATTCCTGGCGCTCTTCGCGGGTGTGATCGCGCCCTACGATCCGCTGGAAATCCATTTCGAGGACATGCTCGAGGCGCCCAGTTGGCAATATTGGATGGGCACGGACGATTTCGGCCGCGATATCCTGTCCAGGATCATCTACGGTTCCCGCACCGCCATGACGGTGGGGCTGTTTGCCTCCTTTATAGGAGCCACCCTAGGCCTCATCATCGGGGTGGCCAGTGCCTACTTCGGGGGAATAACCGATCTGATCGTCCAGCGCCTGTTGGATATTTTCATGTCCTTTCCGCTGATCGTGATGGCCCTGGCCATTGTCTCGGTCAGGCCATTTGAAAAATTTTTCGTCGATTTCGTATTGGAGAATCTGGGTGTTGTAAAAACCAAGGAAGTCTACGTCGTGATCCTGGTCGTCATGGCAATCACCGTTCCCATGATTCCCCGCTGCGCCCGGGTGGTGCGCTCCAGCGCGCTGGCGATCCGCGAGGTGCCCTATGTGGACGCGGCCCGGGCGCTGGGGTTCAGGCATTGGCGGATCATTTCGCACCACATGATCCCAAACGTGATGGCCCCCTATCTCATCATGATCACGGCGTTCATGGGGCAGGCGATCCTGCTGGAGGCGGCCCTTTCCTTCCTCGGCCTGGGCGTGACGGATCCCATTCCGGCCTGGGGCTTGATGTTGCAGGGGGGCGCGGAACAGTACGCGGAGACCGCGCCCTGGCTTCCCATCTTTCCCGGCTTGGCCATCACCATCTCCGTGTTCGCCTTCAATCTGTTCGGAGACTCCTTGCGAGACGTCCTGGATCCGAAGTTGCGGGTATAATTTATTCCCGAGAGGTCGCCGTATCGCGGGCGCAAGGTCCGCACCGATCGGGCATGAACCCTTTCAGGCACTGGCTGTACAAGGTAAATCGCAGGGCAGGTGAGGTAATCAAGCACAAATCCCAGCGGAGGAAGCTCATGCGAAGCCTGTTGATTCTAACCGCGCTCATCACTGTTGCCGCCAGTCCGATCGCTTTCCAGGCATCACGCGCCGATGCCCAGGAAAAATTGAACGTCATCAAATTGATAAATGAAATGTGCAACGAATATCCGGGCGCAAGAGAGCGGACCGCCTGCCTGAAGTACGGCAACGATTCCCGGCAGCAAGGCGAGCCGGTGTCATTGGTCATTCGTTGGGGGTGCGGATCCCAAGGCGAAGCCGAGCACCTGATCAATTGCTACAAGACGGCCGCGGACTATACGGGAAACACGGACTTCAGGCGGGGTACCAGCGGCTGCCTGAAGCAGCATCATTGTATTTGGGCGCGCTTTGGTTGCGTGGAACAGTATTTCAAGGAATACCCCTCCAACGCCCGCTGATGGTATTTCCCCGCGGGTCGGCCGGGGCCAGGGCGCGTTGCGGTACCGGCGTCTCCACCGTTCCTGCGGGATATCAGATCGAGACCTCTGCAAATTCCTGTTACACACCGCTCCCGGTTCCCCAACGGT
>JACZVE010000361.1 GCA_022572825.1 SAR324 cluster bacterium | reverse complement strand
CAAGGTGCTGTCGCAGCCGGGCGCGGCCGCGCACCGCGTCGTCGCGGCGAAACGCAGGGTAGCCGGGAGGTGGCGGTTGGCCGTGGCAGCCGTTGCTGGTGTGGCGCTCCTCGCCGTGGGTGGATTCCTTGGCTGGAATGCCTATCGGCAATCCCTCACCGAATCCCCCCCACCGGCCCTGGATATCCGGCCGGCCCTGGAACTGCCCGACCGCCCCTCCATCGCCGTGCTCCCCTTCGATAACCTGGGCGGCGATCCCCAGGGAGAAAAATTCAGCGACGGGTTTACGGAGAGCGTCATCACCAGCCTGGCCAAGGTGCCCCGCCTGTTCGTGATCGCCCGCAATTCCTCTTCGGTCTACAAGGGCAAGGCGGTCAACATCAGCCAGGTGGGCCGCGAATTGGGGGTCAAGTATGTCCTGGAAGGCAGCGTCCAGAGGGCTGACGGGCGCCTGCGCGTCTCCGCCCAATTGATCGAGGCGGCCACGGGGAGGCACCTGTGGGCGGATAGCTGGGACCGGGAGTTGAAGGATTTTTTCGCGGTGATGGACGATATCACCCGCAACGTGGTCACCGAGTTGAGAATCAAACTCACCCGGGGGGAGTCCTTTCGCTACAGTATGCGGGAAACCCGCAATTTCGAAGCCATGGAAACCTTCTGGAAAGGAGTCGGTTTAAGAATCCGTTTCCGCAAGGATCACAACCTCACGGCCAGGGAGACTTTCCTGAAAGCCATGCAGATGGACCCGGGATTCGCCCGCCCGATTGCTTTGGTGGGATTTACCCATCTGGATGAATTCAGGTTTGGATGGAGCAAGGACCGCGCCCAGTCATTCAAACTGGCCGAGGAATGGGCAAGGCGGGCCATTGCCACCAATGACGCCAGTTTTGCCGGGCATTGGGTGTTGGGCGAAATCCATGCCTATAAAAGGCAATACCAACTGGCCATCGCCGAATCCCAGCGGACCGTGGAACTGGAGCCCAACAACACAATAACCCATGCTCTTCTGGGAAGATCGTTGACTTATGCGGGAAGGCCGCAGGAAGCCATGGCCTCCTTTAAAATTTCCATTCGGATCAATCCTTTCTCGGAAACTTTTGTCCTGAATAATTTCGGCCAGGCCACCCACCTTGCGGGCCGGTACGAAGAGGCCATCCCTATCTTTCGAAAAGTGCTGGAAAGGCTGAAAACAGGTGTCGTGCCGCGTCAAGCCAGGCTGTGGATCATCGCCGGTCTGATGGAACTGGGGCGGAAAGAAGAGGTGCGGGCCGAGGTGGAAAAGTTTATCGCCCTTTTCCCAGAGTTTTCATTGAGACGGGAAGCTGAACTTGCGAAACGCGAACCCTTCAAGGATCCCGCGGTGATGGAGCGCCATATCGAACTGCTGCGCCAGGTGGGGCTGTCGGAGTGAGGGTTAGCAACCGAACCGCCTGCTGTGTTAATTGCAACGGCGCTCTCAGGAAGTATTGCGGTAGCGCGTTGTAGCCGGCGCCGGAACTGCGGGCGCTGCTTCGCAGGATTTGAACGCGGCCAGCGCGGCGACACGGTGCAGAGGCTCCATTCCAGCCCCAAAGCTCCGTGCAACGACGCGGCCGGGGCCGCTTCGACCTCAGGACAAGCCCCCGCCACGCGCCGGCCGGGTCGAGGCGCCGCGGGCAAGCCCGATGCGCTCCCACCGCATGGCGCGTGTTGCCGAGCTGTTGGGAAAGGGGGGAGGGAAGGCGGAGCAGGGAGTCCACTGCGAAAGGGTCTCCACATATCACCGACCGTCGATTCCCTGCTTTATGGGAAAAATACAGGGAACTCACGTCGATACACCTCACCCTCGACCGGCGGAAATACCCACGAATACCAATTTGACGAGAAATTCCGCATTGGATTTCGGTGCCTGAAGCTGCTGAAAACAGGGAAAATATCAGACCGGATCGGTGGAAACGGGCAGTGTTGGGGCAGTGGGGGCCGCGGCGAGGGAGAGGCCGATGGCGCCTACTTTGGCTCTCTCACAAGGCGGCGGGGATGCCCAGGCTGGCGTACCGAAAACGCCCCTCTGGGAGCGGCTGGATGGAGAAACGGAGCGCCGGACACTCTCAGCCGATCGTTCCGGGCATGCCCATCCTGCGCAGCCAGCGGAAGTGCGAGAGAATGCCGGCCCAGAACGAATGGTGTTCGTTGTAGCGAATCCCGAAATCCCGGCAGGTTTCCTTCACCAGCGCCGAAATTGCCGGGTAGTTGGAATGGCAGATGCGGGGGAACAGGTGGTGCTCGATCTGATAATTCAGGCCGCCCAGCAGCCAGGCAACCACCCGGTTGCCCCGGCAGAAGTCCACCGTGGTCTGCACCTGATGCACTGCCCAGGAGTTTTCCACCCTCCCCGTGCTCTCCGCCGGCATCGGGAAGGCGGCTTCCTCGACGCAATGGGCCAGCTGGAAGACCACACTGAGCACCATGCCCAGCACCAGGGTGAACAGGCCGTAGCAGAGGGCGACCACCCACCATGGGTGGAAGAGCAGCGGAATGCCGAATGCCAATGAGAAGAAGATCGCCTTACCCCCGATGAATATGGCCAATTCCTTGCTCCTGGGGCGCGGTATCCGTTGCGAACCGATTCTCCCCATCAGCAGGGCCAGGAAGTCGTTGAAGAAGTGCCATTTGATCGCCATCGCGCCGTACAGTGGCCAGAGGTACCAGTGCTGCCACCGCTGGTGCGCATGGAGGGGCTGGTGGGGCGTCAATCGAGCCAGTTTGCCCAGGGCGACGTCCGTATCCTGGCCGGTGATGTTGGCATAGGTGTGGTGGAAGATCCCGTGCTTCCAGTGCCAAAAATACGAGCTGCCTCCGATCAGATCCAGCGAGCGGGCCATCATCCGGTTGATGAGGCGGTAGCGCGAGAATGCCCCGTGCCCACCGTCGTGCATCAGGTTGAATCCGATGCCGGCGGTGGCCAGCCCGAGCAAGACTGCAAGGGGCACGGCCTGCCACCACGTCTCGGCCACGAATATCAGCAGCACGTAGGAGGCCACGCAGGCGAGCAGGATCGCCGCAGCCTTGACGTACATCTGAATGCTGTCGCGGCGGCGTCGCCCCGTCTGTCGGAAATATTCGTCGATGCGGCGGCGCACTTCCACCTGAAACTCGTTGCCGCCCGCGAACGTCAACCAGTGTCCGGATGCGCCGGCAGCGGGTCCTTCCCGCTCCCGCTCTCGGACCGCAGCGGACTGCGATTGTCCCGTCTCGTCTGTCATATTTCCCTGAAATCCCCCCGGCCCGTGTCGCTGGACCGACACGCTGGTTGTGCCCTGCCGTCGTCCAAATGGGCAGGGGAGCCGAAAGGGACCAAGGCATTGCAGGAGTGAAACGCACTACTGTCGCATTTGGGTCCGCCGCTGTCCATCCCTCTCCCGGCGGGGTAGTGGCTCATTTTGAGTTGTCCAATAATGCCGTAACCTCTTGATGCGTCCACACGTGGTCGGCAAGCCCCGCTTCCATGGCCGGGGTGACACGCAGGGTCTTGTGGATGCGCCCAAAGTTCTACCACATAAAATGAAACGCCACGGAATGTGCGTGGTTCTACACTTTCTTGCTGAACGCATTGGTCAGTCTCGTGAATCTCCGCATGCTCATTCGCATAGTCAGGTTTTGCCTTTCAATATAGCTGGTACTGATGTGTTTCGGATTGGGCCTGCCTTGTACCCGAAACGCTTTGCCGGGAGGGGGTGGGCAGCCGCGGGGAGCAGCAGGCTCCCGCGGAAAGAACC
>JACZVE010000360.1 GCA_022572825.1 SAR324 cluster bacterium | reverse complement strand
CAAAAGAGGAGAAGGCCAGCTCCATGCGCCCGCCGTTGTACTGCTCGTAGAAGGCCAGACCCTCGACGCGCGCTTTATTCAAAGTATCCTGCTGCTGGCTGGACAAGCCGACCGCGGTTTCCAACAATCTGGCGAGTCCACTCCGAGCCGGCCCGATCTCCTCTGGCCCGGGGGTAGCCGCTTCGGAATGATCCATTTCGCTAGGTGAATTGCGCCATGCCATGAATTCGACCTTCCCGTACTTCGCGTCAGGGATGCGGGTGTTGCACCCCGGCCTTCTTTGGTAGTGAAATCACGCAGTCAAATATAGTCGCGGTCTCAAATACACCCGCGCGCCGCGCCCTTCCCTTCGGTTCCGCTCAGGACAAAAGAGACGCTCGCCCCGCCAGGCAAAGCGCATGGTGGGCACAACCCCGCGCATAAAACCCGTTTGCACACCGTGAGCAGGCGGCCACAGGATTCCCCTGGAGATTCTAGAGGAACCGGATGGATTTAGAAAGACGCTTCGCGGCCGCAGGGCCAAGGCTGGCAAATGCATGTCCTTGGCGACCCCCGGCCTGCCCCTGGTACTTCGCGTCCAGATTTCCTTCGGCATTTCCAGTAAACGCTTGGCGGCAAAAGCCATTTGCAGCCCAGCGATTTCCCGACACGAAATTCGTTGTCCGAGGACACGCGACACCACCACGGCCCTGAACGAATCGCGACGAGGCGGCTCCTGTCTCGTATAACGCTCACTCGCCCAACAATGGCTGAGGTCGCGCCGTCTCCGCACTTGCTCTCTCTTCCGCGCCCGGCCGGCATGGCATCTGCCGGTTAGCGCCAGCGCACGCGCGCAACCGTGCGGCGGGGAGCTAAATTTTACGTAATTTCACACCCTGCACGGAGTGGTCCGCAGCTTTCTCCAGGATCAGGTGGGCGCGCTCACGGGTGGGCGCGATGTTTTCCAGCAGATTGCACTCATTGATTTCCTTCCAGATCGCCGTGGAACGCTCAGTGGCCTCCTTGTCGCTGAGATGGGCGTAACGGTGAAAATACGACGCGGCGTTCTGGAAAGCCGTGAAGCGCAGGGTGAGAAAGCGATCGACGTACCATTGCCGAACGTGTTCGACGGCCGCATGCACGTAGATGGTGAAATCGAAAAAGTCGGAGACGAACACGCGCGGCGGTTGCCCGCGCGTTCCATCCCCGGTTTGCAGCACATTCAACCCTTCGACGATCATGATGTCGGGCTGATCGACGATCTGGTACTCGCCGGGCACGATGTCATAGAGGAGGTGGGAATAAACCGGCGCCTTGACCCGTGGCACACCGGCTTTCACGTCGGAGACGAACCGGATCAGACCGCGCAGGTCGTAGCTTTCGGGGAAACCCTTGCGCTGCATGAGCCCCCGCTCCCTCAGCACCCGATTGGGGTGCAAAAAGCCGTCGGTGGCCACCAGGTCCACGGTGGGGTGGTTGGGCCAGCGCGACAGCAGCGCTCGCAGGATGCGGGCAATGGTGCTCTTGCCCACGGCCACGCTGCCCGCCATTGCAATGACATAGGGCACCTTGGCGGCCGGATTGCCCAGAAACGTGGCCGTCGCACGATACAGATCCTGCGTGGCGGCGACGTACAGATTGAGCAGGCGCGAGAGCGGCAGGTATATCTCCACCACCTCGTCCAGCGAAATGTTCTCGTTGATCCCCCGCAACTGACGCAGATCCGCCTCGTTGAGAGGCAAGGGAGTGTCGGCACGGCGCCGCCCCCATTCCTTCTCTGTGAAGGAGATGTACGGGGAGGGAGTGGTCTGGTTCGATTTCATTCCTGGCCACCAGTGCTCGGCCCCTGCCTGCCCGCCTCAACGCTCCCTCGGCACCGCTTGCCGGAAGGGATACGCGCGGCACCCGGCAAACATCGATGCGTGCTGCGGGCCGCCGGCCGCTCGTGGCCAAGGGGGCCTCCGCGGCCGTGTGGGATCACTCCGGTCGTTGGGTAAGGTGGCTCTCCGGGTGGGCCTTCCAGAAAGCAAACCGGGTGCGCGCCTTGAGGTACCTGCGCAGGCTCTCCTGATCCTCATCGCTCAAGGCGAGGCCGGTGGTGATTTTCACCTTTTCGCCGCTGGGGCTGTAGTTGATGAGAAAGAATTCGACCGGGTCCAACGGATACTGCTCACCTTCCAGGGTATGCACAATGATGTCGATGGCGATCTCCAGCGTGTGCGTACGCACATAGGCGACGCGGGAGATGAGCTCGATGCGGTCCGTGGCGTGGAGCGCCTTTTTGAACACAACGTCGTTGACGGACAGGGTGACGAGATGGTCGTTGCCGGCGAATTGGCGAGCCGTGTAGTTGGCCACCCGGTCCAGCCACACGAGCAGATCCCCCGCCCGCACGCGCCCGTCTTGTTGCGGACCCTGGGAGATCACCTGGCCCTTGATGCGCACGACGGTCTCATCGGCACGCAGACTGTCGTAACGAACGGCCTGCAGGGGCTCGATCACGTCCTCGACGCGCAGCCCTTCCTCGCGGTCGATCCATTCCAGCGCCTGCCGGCGCTCCGCGATCTCGGCGCGGCGGTGTGCGGCCAGTGCTTTGGACTCACGTCCCTGGGGCGTGTCATCGGACAAGGGCGCAAGTCGTCGCGCCAGTTGACCCTCCTCATCGATGGCCACCATGGTGAAAAAACCGACGTGGCGGGGACTGTATTCGCGTTCGGTGGGTTTCTTGGCGAAGCAGCGCACCTCGATCACCATGGACGAGCGCCCCACCTCGACCATGCGCCCCTCGATGCGCACCAGGTCCATGTGGCAGATCACGCGCGTCAGGTCGATGCGATCCAGGCGCAGCATCACCGGCCGGTGACCGCAATGGCGGAAGGCGACGGCCACTGCCGTCTCGTACATCAGCTTGAGGATGGGGCCGGCCTGGAGTCGTTCGCCGGCGCGGGATTCATGCCCGACGATCTCCGCAAGATAGTCCTGGGAGTATTCGACGGTGCGGGCGGGTGGGGTATCCGGATCGAAGGATGCCTGGGGTGAGGGGATTTCCGATGCTGTGCGTTCCATGGTTGCCCCGCGCGCTCGTTAACTGGCCGTAGTGCGCCATTCACGGCACCCCCAAACCGATGCAACCGGATCGGCTCTCCCCGTATTGATTCAGGCTGTCTGCACTCGTTACGCAGTACCCGGGTTGACGGTTTCCCTCTAATCGCGAATTTCCGTAGATTATCCCGATTGCGCTCACCGCGCAAGGGCGGCAGCCGGCCGGGTTCATCCGGGAATGCACCCAGGCTGGCTTCAGGCCTGCTCGTAGCCCTGCTTCAGAAATTCCTGCCAAATATAAAGGAATGCGATTGGTTTTGCTGCCCTCGGCAAAACCTCACCCCGCCTCACCACTTATCGGCTTTAGTCGAATGCGCCGCGCAGCATGATTGTATCCGCCGATAAGTGGTGAGGCTGCCCCTCTCCGCGGTGTCTTTACGACAGGAGAGGGGCGAACAGGCCGGCATTACCCGGGAACGCGCATAGGTAGCTCCCCCTCTCCTTTGCAAAGGAGAGGGGGTCGGGGGGTGAGGTTTTACCGGAAAATATCAGCGCCTTAGAGAAATTCTGATCGCCTGACAGTCGCCACGATGAATGATTGAATGAATTTCTGAGTCACCACACGAGCAAAATCATATCAAGCACTTGTATCTCTTAAGGTTTATCGAACGAACTTCTGATTCAACACACTGGCAGCCCTGCTTCCGTCATTCACCATGCACCAGCCCTTGCTGATCGTATTGCTGATCGC
>JACZVE010000359.1 GCA_022572825.1 SAR324 cluster bacterium | reverse complement strand
CATCCGGCGTGGCCAGCTTCTCGTGCCGGACGATCCCGGATACTGACCGCGCATTGCCGTTCCCGCCCCGCCCCGCGCGGCATAAGCGCGGACTTACAGCGCATTCTGCGAATGACCGGGGATGGCCGCCGATGGACAGGGATGTCATAATCCGATTTCGATTCGTATGACCTCGCTCCCTGGCTGCCCAATGGTTCCCAATTGCCTATACCCGGGGAAATGCAACGCAGCGTTGGCGCGCGGCGCACCGGTGACGTCCGGGGCAGCTGCTGGCGGCGTATGGCTGCGGGCGGCGATGTGCCTCGTCGTCGCGATGCTGCTTACCGGCACCTCGTCGGCGACCTTCGCTCACGACGGGAGCGCAGACACCGCCCAGGGCGCCGCCACGTTCTCCGTGGACGAGCTGGAGCCGCTCCTGCGGGCGCTGGAGCAATTGGGCTTCGAGCGGCGAGCCATCACCAACGTCTTTTACGACCGCCGCCTGCGCAAGATCGATCGAGTCGTTGCCATCAACGCCATCAACCCGGATACGGCCGAGATGTATCGGCAGTATACGTCTCCGTACGCGCTGCACCTGGCGCGCAAGTTTCAGCGCAGGCACCGGCAGATTCTGTCGCAGCTCGAGGAGGAATACGGCGTGCCGCAGCAGTTTATCGTCGCAATCCTGCTCGTGGAAACCCAGTTTGGCCGGGCTCATCTGCCGTATCGCGTGCTGGAAGTATTCACGACACTGGCCGTGGAAGGCCACCCACAGGCGGTGGAGCGCCACTATCACCGCCTGAAGGTCCGCCATCCCGCCATCGAGAAGGAATGGCTGGCGGCGCGCATGCTGGAGAAGGCGGATTTCGCCTTTCGGGAGCTGGTGGCCGCGCTGTTCATGTTCAGGGAAAATCTGCAGTACCTGTATGAAGTACGGGGCTCCTATGCCGGCGCCATCGGCATACCGCAATTCCTGCCGTCCAGCTATCTGCGCTGGGCGGTGGATGGCGACGGCGACGGACGCATCGACCTCGATCAACTTTCCGACGCCTTGCCGAGCGTGGCGAATTTCCTGCGCTATCACGGCTGGAGCCCGGAGGCGCACTTTCGCCGCAAATGGCGCGCCGTTTGGGAATACAACCACTCCGATCACTACGTACGCACCATCTTTGAAATCGCCTTCCGATTGTCCGCGCCCTCCGGGCGCAAACACCTGTAGTTGAATCCTTGCCGCGCCATCAGGGCGCTACGGGGGTGGCAACCCATCGCTCCGCGCCCATTTCCGCCAGATTCCGGCTGATTTTTATGCTTCGAACTGATAGTTTGGGGTTCCCTGATATCTCACCGGATGGACGAAACGGCCCGCCTTGCGGATCGCTCGCAGGCGTGGCCTTCGCGCCCGGTTTCGTGTCTGCCGCACGAACGTGTCTATGGAGTACCATGATGCCGACGCAACTCACCTTTGATGAAGCAGGAAGGGTTCCCATACGCGAAGACAACGTGGCCATCGCCACCTGCCGGCTGGAGGCGGGCACCCTCGTCCGCGACGGCGAGCGCGGCTTCGCCCTGCCGCACACGGTGCTGGAAGGGCACCGCTTCGCCAGATATCCCATCGCGCAAGGCGAGCCGCTGCTGTCATGGGGGCTGCCCTTCGGACATGCCCTGCGGGATCTGTGCCCGGGCGACTATGCGTGCAACGAGAAGATTCTCAACTCCCTGCGCCAGCGCCAGATCGATTTCGTTCTGCCGGACACGCCGAACTTCAAGGACAGCCTGCACGCGTATCAGCTCGACGAGGAAAATTTTCGGCCGGGGCGGCAGGTGGCGCGCCATTCCCAGCCTCGCGCGTTCATGGGCTATCGCCGCGGCGGCAGCCGCGGAGTGGGCACGCGCAACTTTCTCACCGTGCTGGCAACGACCTCCCTGACGGCTGGATTCGCGCGCACGCTGGTGCAGCGCTTCGAAGGCCGGCTGGGCGCATTTCCGCACGTGGACGGTGTCGTAGCGGTCACGCACACGGAAGGTGGAGGAGAGCGGACGCCCAACAACCTGGACTTCCTATTGCGCACGCTGGCCGGCTTCATGGTGCACCCCAACGTGGGCGCGGTGCTGGCGGTGGACTACGGCAGCGAGGTGGTCAATAACAAGATGCTGCGCCAGGCCATGGTGGAGCAGGGGTATCCGCTGGAGGACCTCACCCACAGCTTCTTCAGTATTCAGGGCGATTTTCAGGCCGAGTTGGAGCGGGCAGAGGAGATCATTGAGCTGTGGCTGCCCCTCGTCAACGGCTCCGTGCGCAGCGAGGAACCGGTCGCAAACCTGCAGCTGGCCCTGCAATGCGGGGGTTCGGACGCCTTTTCCGGAGTTTCCGGCAATCCCCTCGCCGGCTGGGTGGCCAAGGAGGTCATCAAAAACGGCGGTGCCGCCAATCTGGCGGAAACGGATGAGCTGATCGGTGCGGAGCCCTATGTGCTCAGCAACGTGCGCGACGTGGAGACCGCCCGCTCGTTCCTGAGCAAGATCGAAACGTTCAAGGAGCGCGCCGGCTGGCACGGCCACTCCGCGGAAGGCAACCCTTCGGGAGGCAATCAGTATCGCGGGCTTTACAACATCGTGCTCAAATCCATCGGCGCCGCCCGCAAGAAGGATCCGCAGGTGCGGCTGGATTACGTGATCGACTATGCCCAGCCCATGCGGGAATCGGGCTACTACTTCATGGACAGCCCAGGCAACGACCTGGAAAGCATCGCCGGGCAGGTTGCCAGCGGGGCGAACCTGATCCTGTTCATCACGGGCAACGGCTCCATCACCAACTTTCCCTTCGTGCCCACGCTCAAGTTCGTCACCACCACCGGGCGGTGGCAGATGCTGGCCAACGAGATGGACGTCAATGCGGGTCGATTCCAGGACGGCACGCCCATGGACGAGCTGGGCCGCGACACCTTCGAGCTGGCGCTGCAGGTGGCCTGCGGACGTCCCAGCCTGGGCGAGCGGGCCGGGCATTCGCAGGTCTCCATCTGGCGCGATTGGCGGCAGACCGATGGCAGCCGGCTGGACGAGTTGCGCAACGCACCCAGGCCCGCGGGCAATCCGCTGCCGGTCAAGCAGGGTGACGGCGGCAGCGAGGTGCGCTTTACGGCCTTCAAGTCACAGCACGGCTACACGGCGGACCAGGTCGGGCTGGTCGTCCCCACCTCTCTCTGCTCCGGACAGATCGCCCGCATGATCGCGGAGAACTTGAACGCCAAAGCCCTCGCCAAGGGCAATGTGTCCCGCTTCGTGGCGCTGGTGCACACGGAGGGCTGCGGGGCGGCGCCGGGCTATTCGCAGGAGCTGTTCCTGCGGACGATGCTGGGTCATCTCACCCATCCGTTCGTCAAGCGGGGGCTGCTACTGGAGCACGGCTGCGAGCAAACCCACAACGACGCCATGCGCCTCTACCTGGAGGGCCAGGGCGTGGACGTCAGCCGCGTGGGCTGGGCCAGCGTGCAAATGGATGGCGGGATCGAGAAAGTGACGGATAAGGTGGAGCGCTGGTTCGCCGAGGAGTTGTCCAGCCAGGGTGAACCGGAGCAGCGGGAAGTCGGCCTGGAGCATTTGCGCCTGGGTCTCACCGCCAACGGCGAGGTCAGCGAACCGGTGGCGCGCGGGATGGCACGGCTGGCCCAGATCGTCGTCAACGTGGGCGGGCTGGTGGTGTTGCCGGATAACGCGGCGCTGCTGCGTGCGCCGGCATTCCGCGAGGCGCTCCTGCGCGTGCCGGACGAGGCGTTCCCCACCCTGGCCTACGGGCAACAG
>JACZVE010000031.1 GCA_022572825.1 SAR324 cluster bacterium | reverse complement strand
GACGGCGTGGACCGTCGCACATCGTCGTAAACGAGCCACTCTCCTCTTCCGGCAGCCGGCCACACCCGGCGCGGCCACCGCGCTCCCCGCCGCGGAACCCGACGGTGCATGCCGCCGGACCTTGGCGGGCGGGGGATGGCGCGGCACCTGCCAGAGGCACCTGCCATCCCCGCGCTAGCCCACGCTCCCCACCTGGGTGGGGCGCGCGTCGATCAGGAACCCGCTCGCCGCTGAACCTGCCGAGCGGGACGGTTTGCCTGCACCGTCCCGCTCAACGGCTCACGGCGCTACCCCAGAAGCGATTAGATGTTCTGAATGAGACTCAGAACGTTCTGGGGGATCTGGTTGGCCTGAGCCAGCATGGCCAGCCCGGACTGCAAGATCACCTTGTTGCGGACGAACTCGCTGGTCTCGAGGGCCATATCCGCATCCCGGATCACCGACTCGGCGGCGATCAGTTCTTCCCGGGACACGTTCAGGCTGCGGATGTTGGATTCCATCGCGTTCTTCTGGATGGCACCCAACTCACCGCGCACGAAGGTGATGTCGTCGATGGCCTTGTCCACCAGACGCATGGTGTCCTCCGCGCCCTGCGGCGTGATCACGTTCACCTCGGACAGGTTCTTGAATCCGCTGGCATTGACCACGTTGAGGGCCACGGTGCGCGTGCTGACGCTGTTGAGCGCCACGGACACCTTCTGCCCTGCATTGGGCCCGACCTGGAAGACCAGCGAGCCCTGGTTGACCTTCACCTGGCCCACCGGAACCTCCGGATCCGCCGGCGTAGGGCCGCTGTAGATCACCTGCAGGCCGTCGGCGTCGGTGCCCGCGGCGGCCATGAGGATGCGGCCCTTGCCCACGGCCAACTGATCCTTGATGGTGCCGGAGACGTCGCGGCCGTTGTCGATCAGGGTGGGTATGCCGACCTCTTCGGTGAACACGCCCGGCGTGTCGGAGACCACCGTGAAGTTCACTTCCGAGCCGAACTTGCGGTGCGTGAACACCAGCCGGTCATCCTCGGTCTTGGAGACCACCACGTCCACGCCGTCCTGGTCCAGGACGTTCTGGAACTTGCGCAGCACGACCTGGATGTCCTCACCCGGCTTGGTGACCAGGGTGCCCACCCGCCCGTTTTCCTCCACGCTCATGGTCACGCCGGCATCGATCAATTCCTTGGTGAGGGGCTCCACCCCGGTGAACACTGCCTTGGTGGCAGCCTGGGTGACCTTCACCGCGTAGCCTTGCGCGGGGGATTGGAGGGTCTGCGGCGTGGCCTTGAGGAAGAGCAGGCCCTCGCCGGCCGCCAGCCCGTTCACGCCGTTGCTGCCGTCCAGCAGCTTCTTCTTGCCGAACTGGGAGAACAGGGAAATGCGGTCGATGGATTCCAGCGCGTTCTTGATCTCGAACTGGTCGGCCGCCAGCATGTTCTCGTCGTTAACCGCCTCGTTGGCGGCGTGAATGGCCCGCTGGCGAATCGAAATCAGCAGCCGGTTCACCTCGTCCAGCACTGCTTCCGTGGTCTGCACCATGGAGACCCCGGTTTGCGCGTTGTCGATCGCCTGGATGATGGAGGCGATTTGCGCCCGCATCTGCTCGGAGATCATCAACTGGGCCGGGGCGTCCGCGGCGCGGACGATCCTCTCACCGGAGGACAAATGCTCCAGGGTCTTCTTCAACCGCGCTTCCACATTGAGCAGATTGCGGTGGGTGTTGAACGCCTGGGTGTTGTGATTGATGGCTAATGCTCCCATGACTACCTCCTTGTATGGGATGTGACGCAGGAATCCTTTCCCGCGTGGGTTACAACGTCCTTACCGATCGTCCCCGGCCGGCCGGCAGGCACCTATCGCCCGCAGAGCCGCCGCGGCGTTACGATCCGGTAGATATAAATAAATATATGATAAATAATTCATATATTTATTCTTCCATTTACGTACGACACCCTTCCCCACCGCGGCATTGAGACAACACTGCCGCTGGGGGCGCGGTCGCACGCGCCGGCATTGCAAGCTTGCCTGGGCCGCCACGCCGGGGTGGACGAGTGCCCTGCGACGGATCGCTCCGCCGCGCCCCGGCGAAGGGGTCTCAAGCTTGGCCTCCGATGGCCTTGCTAGCCGGCCGTAACGCTGGAGGCCGAGGGAGTGCCGGCCCTCCGCGCACGGAATCATCCATGCGGCGGAATTGCCGGCACCCCGTTGATCCCGGGGACACAACACGTCCCCGGGCATGTCGGCCGGGTCGCACTGATGACCTGGCACGCCGTCTGCATAATACTGCAGCCAGATGCAATCAGATGCAGCCAGATGCAGCCAGAGCAGGGTGTCGTGTGCGCGAGGCCATTTCCGGCCAAACTTATGGCCGGCAACAGACCGATGCCACACAGGCACCAAGGCCTATCGGTACACTCCCGCTCCGTATCCGCGGCTATGGAACACCGGACGAAACATCGCCTCACGGTGCAAAACCGCAGCGCATATCACGCGGTGCCCGGAGAACTCCCCGGCAACCCATGGGCGCAACCGGCCACATGGGGCGCAAGGTGGGTCCTCCACGGCCCGCATACAGCTCACCGTCCGGCGACAGGGATGCCGGATACACCACGCCCCATCCGTTTCCCGGGGCAGGGCAATCCGCCTGCACCGCGTCGCCGCGGTCAAACCTACTCCCAAGGCCGGCAAAGCGGCACCGCGCAGGTCGCTATTCGCCCGCGATTGGTGCGCGCAACGGCGCCTTTGGCGCCGCCCGGCTGCTTGCCGCGCCAGCCCACAGCCCGTCCAAGTGGGCCAGCCCAGCGAGAAGCCGGGATGAAGTCTTACTTCCCCGCACCACGTACGCCGTCAAGAGCAGTCACCCATTCCCTCCCGCCCGCGGGAGGCGAAGCAGGTGCTGCGGCGCGGTTCGCGCTATGTCTCAATAAACCTGTCTCAATAATGGCAATCGGGCTACGAGCCCGACCCTTTCCTTCGACTGCGCCCGGGACGGGCGAGACAGGCTCCTTCAGAGCCTTCCTCAGAGAAGCGGGCTTGTTTAGCCTGTCCTGAGCTCCTCGAAGGGCCGCGTTCCTGAGGAGTGAGCGTAGCGAGCGTCTCGCCTGTCGTGATGCGGAGCCGAAGCGAAGGCCGCGGCACACCCGTATTTTTCAGACTACTTCCTTTACACGATCGTTTCTTTACAGGATCGCTCAGCCCCGCATGTCCACGCGCTTTTTGTCCGGGCGTGGTTCCCCGCGATTCTGGCTGGACACCGGCTTGATCCCCGCCCAACCCTCGCGCAGCGTGGACATCAGGTGGATGACCTCCTCGACCATCGCTTTGTTCTTGGTGAGGTTGGCCTCCACCAGTCGGTTGAAGATGTACACATACAGCCGTTTCAGGTTCTCACCCAGCTCGCCGGCTTTTTCCGGCTTCAAGGTAGCCAGCAGTTCCGACACGATATCCCGCGCGCGAATCAAGTAGTTGTGCGCAGCTTCCACGTCGTTGGCATCGATCCTGGCGGCCGCCTTGCGGGAGAACCGAATGGCGCCATCATAGAGCAACATGATCAGTTGGCGCTGCTCGGCCGTCTCCACGTGCGTGCGCTCGTAAGCGCTGTACGGATTTGCCTGTGGCATTGCCTCCTCACCTGGTAAGTACTTCCGCCATGGATGCGGGGCTCAATAGCGGATGTTGATGTTTTTGCTGCCCCGCTTCGGTGTTACGGTGGTCTGCGCGGCGCCAGTCTCCTGCGGCATTTGCATGCCCTGCCAGCCGACGCGCAGCTCCTTTAAAAGGTCGATCACAAGCCTGATCCGCTCGATGTCGTTGTTCAGATTGGCCTCGATCAGTTCATTGAACATGTAGGTGTAGAGGCGCTGCAGGTTGCTGGCGATTTCGCCGCCCTGGTCTAAATTGAGCGACGCCAGCAGCTCGGCGATGATGCTTTTGCCACGAATCAGGCTCTTGTGCGCCTCGTAGTTGTCGCCCTTGTTGATCCTGTCGATGCCAATGGTCAGGAACTTGATTGCGCCGTCATAGAGCATGATGATCAACTTGCGTTGGTCGACCGTGCTCACCGCGGCCTTTTTGTATGCCTGAGAATACCTGCCGTAGTTATTCACCTTGCCGACTCCTCTCGAGCGCCTAAGGACGGTGCTGCGCCTCTATCCAATTGGTGCGTAAGCCATTGTTCGAATTCGAGAACACGCCGCTCCAAATTCCAAGCCGAGGGACTCGGCGTCCCTTGTCCATCTCCTTCCAATCGTTCTCCGCGGCCTGCCGGGAGGCCTGGGCTATCGACCCGGTAGCCCGGGCAGGGCGCTGGATGCGCCGAGGCCGCCCAACTGCCCTTGCATGAAGGCCTGCTGGGAGCGCAGCGAGGATAATTGCGATTCCATTCGCGCAAACCGATCCTGCAGCCGCTGGCGCTTGGACTGGATCCGTTCTTCCATGCGATCCAACTGGTCGTCCAGATTGCCGACCCGCTCCCGGAGATTTTGCGTGATGCGCCTCATCTGGCCGGTGAACGGATTGACCACCGAACTAAGATAGCGGTTCACGCGGCCGCCAATGCCTTTGGTGATCACGATAGCCGCTTCCGCTCCATCCGGGTTGAGTTGATTTTCGGTAATTTTGGCGAATACGCGCAAACCCGCGGCGGGCCCACTGTTCTCCGGCGCTCTCAGCAACTGTCCGGTGCCCTCGGCCGGATTGCCGTTGATGGTCCCCTGGGTGTCCTGGCCCTGCTCAGCCTCGCCATCGACCAGACCCACGCCGACAGCGTTCGAGACACCGGGCAAAATTGCGATGGTGCTGTTGGAGCCGAAGCGCCCAGAAACCACCTTGATCCGGTCCCCTTCCAGCGTCACGCGCACGCCGCGCTCGCCGACGAGCTCGTCGTTGGTGATGGCGTTTTGCAGCGCGCGGGCGTAATCGGGCAGGGTGTACATGCCGGGCACCAGTTCCAGCTGTTCGGATTGCCGGCCGTTCACCGCGATGACAAACCGGTTGTTTCCGGTGTCGATGGCGATCGGCGCGACCAACGGCGGTGTGCGGTAAAAGCCCTGGGTTGCCGGCTGGGTGATGTCCACCGGATATCCGTCGGTATTGATCTGTGTCTCTTCGGACATCCCGATGAAGGCCACGCTGGAATTATCCGACTCGCCCTTGTTGCGGAACAGGTCCGCCACCAGCGCAAAATCTTCCTCGATCTTGCTCTGCAGCTTGGATTCGTCCACGTCCAGAAATCCCTTGTTGTTCAACCCGATGCCCAGCGCAAACAGTGTCTTGGACGCCTGCGGGAGGCCCGCCACCGGATCCATCAGCAGGCGGGCCAGCGTGTTGCGGATGTCCGTGACATCGCTGTTGCCCAGCAACGGGCCGACGATGTTCTTATCCTGGTCGAACTTGGTCAACTCCGTTAGTAAGGCCGCCAGATCGTTGAACTGCTGCACGAAGGTCTGCACGGCTTCCAGGGCGCGTTCGGTGTCACCGCGAATGGAAATGGTAACCGGCTTTTCGCTGGTGCTGACCAGTGTCAGGCGGACTCCGTCGATCACGTCGGCCAGCTCATTGGTCGTATTGGTGATTGGCAGGCCGCCGCCCAGCTCGGTGGCACCGAAGCGGATCAAGGCATCCTGAGGCGGCTGAACGGTGGCGGTGCGGGTGCGCACCGTAAACGTGTCGTCCTCGAACACACGCCCCGGACCGAAGCCAACGGCAAGGCCCGCATCGAAGGGAAGGGACGTGCCCGGCTGATAGGTTTCCCCCACGTTCAATTCGCCGGAGTTGCCCAGGCCATCGTCCCACCCGATGCGCAGACCCTTGGTGGTGCCGATCGCGCCATCGCGCAATGCGGTGAAGGTGTACACTTTCGCCTCGTCTCCGTCGAACTCGCCGAAGATGGTCACCGGGGTGGTACTGACACGCGGGCCGAGCGCTTCGGGCAGAGCGGGCATGAAGCCGACAACTTCCTCCTCTTCCTCCAGGAGCGTCCAGTTGGTCACGTCGAGGATTTCGGAGGGAATGACCCGGTCATCGTCCGGCAGCCACCAGCGCCCCGTGCGATCCTCCGCCGTCACGTCGAAGGTGGCGACCTGCCCTTCGTTGAGGACGCCTGGCTTCAAAGTCAGCAGGAGGCCTTCGGCGAGGGCCAGTTGCGTGCCGGGTTCGTAGCCCTGCCCCACCTGCAGCACGCCCGATAGGCCTTCCTCGCTTTGCCACAGAACACTGAGATCGGGCGAGCGGCCCACCTGTCCGCTGCCCTGCACGGTAAGGGTATAACGCTGGTCCTCCTCGCCGGTGTATGTGCCCTCGATGATAGGCGCGCCGAATTCCTCGGTGCGCTGCCGGCTCCAGCTTATCGGCTGCGACACGCTGGCCTTGCGCTCCTCGGGCGGCACCCACCAGACGAGATCGGAGCGCTCCGCCCGAGCCTGGAATGAGAAGCTATCGTTGACGATGATCTCGCCCTCGCTGACGATCAGCGCCAATCCGTCCACGAACTCCAGCGGTTCGCCGGGCGCGTAGTTGAGGCTGTCCAGATTAATGATGCCGCTGCGGCCTTCCTCGTCTCGCCAGCGCACCTGCAACTGCCTGTCGCCGCCGACGATGCCGGTCTGCACGGCCGTGAAGGTGAAGGTATTGTCGTCCTCGCCGGTATAATCTCCGATCACCTGAACGATCGCCGTCGAAGCCCCCGTACCGGTGAGGGGCGGCAGCCGGTCCGGGCGTTCCGGTTCCCCCACTCCCTGCCAGGGAGAAGGTTCCTCGACCGCATTTTCGAAGTTGGGGATGATGCCGCCCTGCAGGTTGATCTCCAGGCCGATCCGACCCTCCGAGCCGGTTTTCTGACTGGTCAGCACCATCTGGTAGGGTGCATCCCTGCTGCCGGTCTTGATGATCGTGGCATTGGCCTCGTCGGTGTTGAAATTGATGGCGTCTTTCAGTCCGGTGAGGGTATTGGCGCCCTCGTCGATGGTCACGGTAATCGGGCTGCCTTCCCCGATCGTGATGATGAAGCGCCCCGTTCCCACCTGATCGTCGGGCGATTCGTATCCCTGGGAGGCAATCTGATGATTGAGCGCCAGCTTGTCGACGATCAGCGTGTGTTTGCCCGGCTTGGCGCCACCGGTCGCGGTGGCCGTCACCACATCCTCGTCGGTGGAATCGACAATTTTGGCTTCCCAGATTGCGGCGCCCTTCAGGCTGTCGGCCGTCTCGTTGAGGTTCTGGAGACCGTCATTGATGAGGTTGAACGATTCAAGTTCCTGCAGCGTGGCCGCCCGCTGGTTCTCGATCGGCTGCAGCCGGCGGCGCTCCACCTGGATGATGGTTTCGATGGTCGCCTGTGTATTGAGCCCGGAAGCCAGGCCGGTCAAGCGGTTGGCCGAGGCGACCGTCGGCTCCGGCCCGCCGCGTCTGGCGGCCTGTTGCCGTGGCTGCTGACCGGCTTGTGGGGTGGTGTTGATTTCCGTCATGGAACAAGCTCCGTCGCGTGCGGCATCAGGTGCAGAAGCGTCCGGGCAATATTTGCCCGGCGAGCTTCCACCTAGTTGATGTCATTATGTTTTTCGGTTTTGCGGTACGCCGCACAGCTGTTTTCCTTCTGTGTTCAAGAAGCATTCCACCCGCCCAAGGGGCGCTGCGCCCTCTCCTTCGGCTGCGCTCAGGACAGGCGAGAGGCTCGCTACGCCCTTCCACTCCGCTCAGGACAGGCTCGCTCCTCAGGAACGCGGCCCTTCGAGGAGCTCGGGACAGGCTAAACCCGCCCGAATCCCTGAGGAAGGCTACGAGAGAGCCTGTCTCGCCCGTCCTGAGCGCAGCCGAAGGAGAGGGTCGGGCATGTACTCCATTTACCATTGAGGCGATAGGTTCCAGGCGCCGCGAGTCATGACCCACCTGTCGGCGCGTTCGTCAATTCCTGCGCTGTCCTATCCATTCAGATCGTGGCCCCCGTGTGGGGCGCCGGCCGGCTTACTGCTGCCGGGCGGTGAGCAGTTGCAGCACCGCCTGCGGCGTCTGGTTGGCTTGCGCGAGCATCGCCATGCCGGAAGCGAACATGATCTGGTTGCGCGTGAATCTGCTCACCTCCGCGGCCATGTCCGTATCGCGCAGGCTCGATTCGGCGGACACCAGGTTTTCCTGCGCAATGCGCAGGCTGTTGGTGTTGCTCTGCAGGGTGTTCTTCTGGAACGCGCCCAAATCAGCGCGCAATTGGGATATCTGCGTGATGCCATCGTCGATAATCAGCAACGCGTCCTGCGCGCCCTGCGAGGTCGTCACGTTGATTTCCTTCAGGCTTTGAAAGCCGCTTTCATTGTCCAGGCCCCTGCCCAAACGATTCGTCTTGACGTCGATCAGGGAAAGCTTGACCTGCTGCCCCCGCGTGGGGCCCACCTGAAAGGCCAGCGAGTTCTGAGTGATATGGACGAACCCGTCGATGTCGCGCGAGACGTCCGCGGCAGCCTCCCAGGTGAAGATGACGAACTCTCCGTCCTCCTCCTTGGAAAGCAGGCGCGCGCCCTCCACCGGCGGCGTGCCCTCGTTGATCTGCGCGATGGCGGGATTGGGTACGATCTGCGGGCCTTCGGCGATAAACTTGGGAAGGCGCTGTTTGACGAAGCGCACGGAATCGTGCCGCACCTTCACTCCTTCCACGTCCGTCGCCTCGGCCCCCATCAGGAATTCGCCCTCGCCGACGGCGATCTTGCCGTCGATGGTGCCTTCCACGTCGCGTCCGGGGAGCGCTTCCTCGAATCGATTGGCTTCGATCGCGAGCACACCGGGCACGGTACTGGCGACGAAGAAGGTAGGGTCGCTGCCGAATTCGCGGTGACGCACCACCAGCACCTGACCCGAGGAACCTTCCATCGCCTGCAGGAAGACCTCGATGTTCATGGCGGTGCTTTCGGCTTTTCGCTTCAGATTCTCCGCAATCGTCTGGCGGATATTGAGTTCCACCAGTTCCCGGTTGAACTGTTCGGGGCTGCGGTCCATCTCGCCGAGGATCTTGCGGATCACTTCGCCGTCCTCGTTGTTTTCCATGTCGAACGAGATGTTCTTGCCACCTTCGGAAATCATCAGGCGGAAGCTCTTGACCAGCGCATCCTCGTCGGTGGGCCGCAGATCGCCCAAATCGATAGGACGCGTCCCGACCTTCTCCGCCCGCGTGGCGGGGCGCGTGATATTGACCGCATAGCCCTCGGCCTGCGAGCTGCGCGTGTTGGGCGAAGCGGAGACGAAGAACAGGCCCTCGCCCACGGCGACGCCATTGGCGCCATTGCTCCCGTCCAGCAGGATGCGCGTGCCGAACTGGCTGGTGCGGGCGATGCGGTCGATGGTATCCAGGGCGTTTTCGATCTCGAACTGGTCTGCCGCCAGCATCTGGTCGTCGTTGGCCCCCTCGTTGGCGGCGTGGATGGCCAGTTGGCGCATCGAGATCAGCAGACTGGCCGCCTCGTTCAGGGCCGCCTCGGCAGTCTGGACCATGGAGATGGAGGCTTCGGAGTTTTGGATGGCCTGACCGATGGAGGCGATCTGCGCGCGCATTTGCTCGGAGATGACCAGGGTGGCCGGCCCGTCCGCCGCGCGGTTGATCCGCTCCCCGGACGACAAGCGCTCCAGTGTCTTCGACAGCTCGTCGTCGGTGCGGTTCAGATGGCGCAGGGCGTTAAGCGCCGCAATGTTGTGATTGATCCGCAATGCCATGGGTGTCTCCTTCCTGGTGGGACGCCGGGATCAACGCCGTCCCTGTCCACGGGGCCGGTATCGGAAATCCTTTTCCGAGAAGCCCCCAACAATTGCCTTGTCGGCACCTCGGCGAAATTCTTGAGTGAACCTGCTTCGCCGGCGCCCTTCACACGGGACGGGCCGCCTTTGCGGCTTGCCGGCCGCCGCGGCCTGTTGTCTGTCTCGGCTTATCGGCACCGGGCGCAATAGCTTGAGCGTGGGCGAATCCCTGGGGAGAGTTTGCGTGCAACGGCTGCGGGGCGTCGGCCCTCCCGGCCCCTCGCCCTCGCAGGCAGCCAAGCCGCGGTGCGCGGAAACTTCGGGGGCGGCGCGGTCGTTCCCTTTGACGTTCCACGGTAAAAGACGTTAATTCAGGAAAAGACCGCGCCAATCGAACCCACCCTGGCGATACCGTACGGAGCGACATGAATCCGCTGAGAGAAGGGCTGTCCCAGGAACGCGTACCGGAGCCCCACGTGATGGTGATTTTCGGGGCGTCCGGTGACCTCACCAAGCGCAAGCTGCTGCCGGCGCTGTACTCCCTGACCCGCGAACGGCTGCTACCCGCCAACTTCGCCGTGATGGGTGTGGCCCGCCAGGATTACACCGTGGAAAAGTTCCGCGAGAATATGCGGGAGGGCTGCCATCGCTACGCCCGGCGCAGGCCGGTAGAGGACAGCGTGTGGGCGGAATTCGGACGATGTATCTTCTATCTTCCCGCCGAATTCGACGATCTGGAGGCGTTCAAGACCCTGAAAACCCGGCTCGAGGAGATCGACGGGCAGTTCGGCATTCCCGCCAACCGGCTGTTCTATTTCTCCACACCCCCCTCGGTGTTTCCCCTCATCGTGGAAAACCTGGGCAAAGTGGGCCTTGTCTCCCGCCAGCACCAGCCGTGGAGCCGCATCATCGTGGAAAAGCCCTTCGGGCATGACCTGCAATCGGCCCAGACGCTCAACCGCCAGCTCAAGCAGGTGTTTCGCGAGACACAGATCTACCGGATCGATCATTACCTGGGCAAAGAGACGGTGCAGAACATGCTGACCTTCCGCTTTGCCAACGGGCTGTTCGAGCCGATCTGGAACCAGTACCACATCCACCACGTGCAGATTACCTCCGCCGAGTCACTCGGCATGGAGGGGCGCGGCGCGTACTTCGAGGAGGCGGGCATCCTGCGGGACATGGTGCAGAATCACCTCTACCAGTTGCTTTGCCTGGTGGGGATGGAGCCGCCCGTTTCGCTCGACTCCAGTGCCATCCGCGACGAGAAGGTGAAGTTCCTCCGCTCGCTGCGGCCCATCCCGGCGGACCAATTCGACAAGTACGTGGTGCGGGGGCAATACGGGGCGGGCCAGGTAATGGGGGAATCGGTGCCCGGCTACCGTCAGGAGCCGGGCGTGAACCCGGACTCCACCACGGAAACCTATGTGGCGCTGCGGCTGATGGTGGACAACTGGCGCTGGGGCAACGTCCCCTTCTTCGTCCGCGCCGCCAAGCGCATGCCGAAAAAGGTCACCGACATCTCCATCAAATTCCGCAACGCCCCCTACGCGTTGTTCGGGCAGAATCAGGGGGCGAGCGAGGTGGCCAATGTGCTTACCATCCGCATTCAACCCGACGAGGGAATTATACTCCATTTCGGCTCGAAGGTCCCCGGGCCCTCCATGGATGTCGCTCCGGTGAATATGGAGTTCCGCTACGGAACCTCCTTCGGCAAGGAGCCGCCGGAGGCCTATGAGCGGCTGATTTTGGACGCCATGCTGGGTGACAGCACATTGTTCATCCGGGACGACGAGACCGAGGTCTCCTGGAAGTTCATCACTGGTGTCCACCAGATGTGGGCCGAGCAGAACCTGCGGAAAATCCCCGAGCACCCGGCGGGCACCTGGGGACCGCGCGAGGCCGAGGCCCTGCCGGCCACCCGCGCCTCCGAATGGAGGAAGCCATGACGCTTAGGGTACACCGCAAGGACTACCCGTCCGGGGAGATGGTCGTCCTCGGCGAAAGCGAAGCGATCGGCATCGCTGAGGTGCAAAACGCCCTGTCGGGTCTGTGGCGCAAGGCTTCCGAGCAGCAGCAGCAGTCCGAGAGCCAGGCGGTGTCGTTAGCCTGCCTGTGGAACCTGGTGGCGTTTCACGGCAATCCCCACCCGCGACGGCGGGATTCCGGCGGCGAAGCACACCGCATTCAAGACCTGTTGCAACAGGTGACGCTTTCCCTACCCGCGCGCGTGATCCACCTGGAGCAGCGGCGCGCTGCGGAAGCGCAGGAGGCCGGCAAGGAGGTGGAGGCCTGGGTCAACACGTGCTGCGTGAACACCTCCGGGGGCGCGCGGATGGTCTGCTGCGAGGAAATCCACCTGGCGGGCTATGGGAAGAAGGGCCACTCGCATTTCCCGGCGCTGGTGCGCGCGCTGCTGGTACCGGACCTGCCCACGGCGCTGCTGTGGCTCGATGACATGCAGCCCGAGGGGCGCGTGCTGAGTGAGTTGCTTGAGCTGAGCGACCGCATCATCATCGACAACCAGCAATCGACCGATCCCGCCTCACTGAGTGCCGTCAAAGGTCTTCTCGATGCCAACCCCGGCAAGGTGGTGGATCTGGGCTGGCTGCGTCTCAATCCGCTGCGCCACCTGCTCGCCGATTTCTTCGATCCCCCGGGGCGCGCCGAGCAACTGGCGCGAATGGAGCACATCGTCATCGACGGGAGCGCCGAGGGGCGCAACACAGGGCTGCTGCTGTTGGGGTGGCTGCTGTCGCGCTGCGGCTAC
Source organism: SAR324 cluster bacterium (assembly GCA_022572825.1). Taxonomy (GTDB): domain Bacteria; phylum SAR324; class SAR324; order SAR324; family JACQKK01; genus JACZVE01. The sequence continues at coordinate 1,320 of JACZVE010000031.1, read as the reverse complement.
CGAGAGGTGCGCGCGTTGGAGCCCGGCGAGGGCGGGGATGCGTACCGCTGGCAGGCCGCGGACGGCAAGAAGGCTCTCTCCGTGGATTTCCAGGTGCGGGAAGGGTATGGAGGCATGGACGGAATCTTCCGCATCGAGATCCAGGCCGCGGGCGATACCTTTTCCCTCACAGATGTGGACCCGGAGCACATGGCCATGAAAGGCCCCGACCACGACCGGCCCAGCGTCGCCCTGCGGGAGGCCGACGAGCCCGAGCTGGTGGTGCGGGCCCTGGGCGGCAAAGGCACCGATCCCGTCTATGGCGAGGCACTGGCGATGGGGGCGGAACTGGTCGCGGCAATGCGGGTCAAATCGGAGCAGCGGAACCCATGACCCTTTATATCTCCGTCTCTCCGGACAGCGAAGCACTGGCCGAGCGCAGTGTGGACGTGCTGGAAGTGCTCTGCGGCAAGGCCATCGAACAGTACGGGCGCTTCGTCCTCTCCCTGGCCGGTGGCTCCACGCCCCGCGCCGTCTACACGATGTGGGCACAACGCACCCGGCTGGACTGGAGCAAGGCGGTGCTGCTGTTCGGCGACGAGCGCTGCGTGCCGCCGGATCACGAGCAGTCGAACTATCGCATGGCCGCCGAGACGCTGCTGGCCGGTATTTCCCAGCAGCCGGAAATCCTGCGTATGGAAGGAGAGCACGCCGACCCGGCGCAGGCGGCCCACAATTACGACTATGCCGTACGCCAACTGCTGGGGGCGGAGGGTCACATCCATGTGGCGCTGCTCGGCGTGGGGAGCGACGGCCACACCGCCTCCCTGTTTCCCGGCATGGCCGCCCTGCGCCAAAGCGACGCGTACTGCGTCAGCACGCCCTCCCCGGACGGGGCCATGGAGCGCATCACGCTGACGGTGCCCTGCCTGCGCGCTGCCCGCAAACTGATGTTCCTCGCCGCCGGAGGAGACAAAGCCGACGTGCTGCGGCGGGTGCTGGAAGGTCCTTTGCACCCGGAGCAGCTTCCGGCTCAGTTTTTTCTGCGCGACGAGCGGCTCAACGTGAACCTGCTGCTCGATGAGGCAGGCGCGGCGCAGCTCAGCCGGCGGGAGTAAAACCTCACCCCCTACGTCGATCCTCCGTCATTGTTTACTTTCAATGGGGTATGGTCGCCATCCTGAGGCCCTGTGAAACGCTCACTAGCTCGCGTTTCTCCCCCTCTCCGACGGGTGTCTATACGGAACACCGGAAGAGGGGGAGCTGCCGATGGCAGTTTCCCGGTATACAGCGGCTGCGTCGCCCCTCTCCTGTCGTCAAGACACCGCGCAGAGGGGCAGC
>JACZVE010000030.1 GCA_022572825.1 SAR324 cluster bacterium | reverse complement strand
AAGTCCAATGCTATGAGTGCAGAAAAGAGTTCCTTCCGTTGCATAGGACGCAAGCGTGGTCAGAAAGTCAAGCTGTAGCTGGGCATGAAGGTTGAGTTCTGGCTCATCAATCAGGATGTAAGATGGAGAACGCATCGCTGCGCTAGCAAGCACTTGGATAAATTGAGCAATTCCTGAACCAAGTTCAGGCAATGTATAGCTTTTTCCGTTAATAATAATTTGCAATGTCCTGTTGTCCTGTGTGGCATTTATTTCAAGACTCGTAAAGTCGAATATTCGCTTGATGTCTTCTGTAAGTTTGATCGCGGCATTGATATCTCTTATGATAAGTCCCGATTTGTATTGGTCCCACTTACTGATAAACGCTTGTCCGACGTCTATGTCGTAATAGCCAGGAGCGGCACCGAAATTGATGGCGTTTCTAAATGATGCTATATACATTGTATTAGCTAAAAATTTAAAACCATAAAAAATGTGCGATATATGCGCTATTGGTTTTCTCGCCAATACTAAATTCATATTCGTTCCGTCGATCTTCACACTATTCCAGCGGATATCTTCATTAATTGGTTCAATAGTAGCGGTGAAGGTATTGGATGATCGCGGGATACTAATAGTAGTCGTGGTAGGAACCACAAGAGCGCTTTTTTCTGCTGCTTGGTTGGGAGAGAATTTCAGTACAATCTCAAGATCGCGAGAATTGGAATTACAGAACAGCTCCGCAATGTCTCGGACTGAGGAAGCTGGGCCAAATGCTTGGGGAATGCCTCGTAGGGCGAAGAGCAATGCGCCTCCAGGCTCAGACAGCGATTGAAACATTGACCGAAACTCATAGAAAAATTTTAAGAGGGAGGACTTCCCCGAATTGTTGACGCCTAGAAATGCAGTGAGGCCATCTCCTATTGTAAATTGCGCTGGTCGATCATATGGAAAACATCGGTAGTTCTTGATTGTTACTTCGATTTGCATGACCCATTACCTCTAAATATCGTTCGATGTGGGGACGATATTACCCAGGCGGCGCTAGGTGGGACCGCCGCGGGCTGTAGCTTCGAGATCTTATAGCCGGGCCGAAATACCCCATCGGCGTTCCCTCGACGGCAGGCAGGGAGGGCAACCTTCATTTGTGCCCAATAAATCGTTTTACTCGCCCGTGCCGCCTTCACCCGCACCATTTTGGTATCACCGGCGCAGTGGGATAGCACCACATTCATGGCGCGCCAATATTGTGCTAGTAGAAAGGACATCCTACCGCTGTCCTTCGGCCTCGAATGATTCGCGCATGTTGCGGAAGACGCGGTCAATACTAACCATCACGACCGCGCCGATCTTCCGGTGCCTCGCCATGCCCAGGATGTGGCTTATGCCCGGTGCCGGTGATGAATATTCGGAGTTACCCATCTGGAGCTCCCTTCTCACTCCGCAATCTGTCTGTTATCCTGATAAAGTATTCCGTCGGGTTCCCTATATCAGCTCAATGACGACACCCAATGGCGAATTCGAATCTGGTGCGCAAGCAGTATCATGAGCGGCTCGTGCTGGACGTCATGGAGGTGCAGGACTCGCGGGGCACCTTCGCTGAGGACGTCGCGCGCGGTCTTGCCGCTTCCCCGAAATCCCTGCCGCCCAAGTATTTCTACGACGAGCAGGGTTCCTTGTTGTTCGAGCAGATCACGGAACTGGAAGAATACTACCTCACCCGCACGGAGGCGGGTATGCTGGCGGCTCACGGGCACGACATGCTCGCCGCCGCCGGCGATCCCCTCACCCTGGTGGAACTGGGTAGCGGCAGCTCCAGCAAGACCCGTCTGCTGCTGGATATTCTAGCCAAGCGGCAGGCGCGTGTGGACTATGTCCCCATCGACATTTCACCGACCGTCGTCACGGAGTTCGGCGAACAACTGCTGAACGATTATCCCTCCCTGCACATCCGAGGGCTGATCTGCGATTACCATCAAGCCATGGGCGAGTTGAAATCCGAGTCGCATGGGCGCCGACTGTTTCTCTTCCTGGGCTCCAGCATGGGCAACTACACACCGCAGCAGGCCGTGCGATTGCTGCGCGTGGTCAGGGAGGCCATGGGGCCACAGGACCGGCTGCTGCTGGGCCTGGATCTGAAGAAGGATGCGGCCGTGTTGCGCCGGGCCTACGACGACGCCAAGGGCGTGACGGCCGCTTTCAATCTGAACCTGCTGGCGCGCATCAACCGTGAACTGGGCGGCCGCTTCGAGCTGGAGCGTTTTCGTCACAAGGCCTTCTATAACGAGGAGCAGGGCCGGGTGGAAATGCACCTGGAAAGTCTGGTCAGCCAGTTGGTCCCGGTCAATGGGCTCCAGCGCAGCTTCTCGTTCAAGAATGGGGAAACCATTCACACCGAGAACTCGTACAAGTTCGACCGGCAGGGGCTGCGGGAGATTCTGGAGCCATGCGCACTGGCGATCCAGCGCCAGTGGCTGGACCATCGGCGCTGGTTTTCGCTGAACCTGATCGAGCCGGTGTGATCCCAGCCGGCCACACACCAATACGCCGACTTCCTCGCGTAAGAAATCCGCGTAACATGCTCCGGCTGCCCGATGCGCCCGGTGAACAAACCTGCGCAACGCATACCGGCGCAGGCCCGACGACGACCCGGCAGGAGATGCGCCGTGGAATACCAGGTGGGTTTCCGTTAGAACCTGAACTCGCCGAAGATCACAATATCGTCGTTTTCCAGAGCCGGGTGCAGCTCCAGCCCGGCGAGAATGGATTGGGAGATCCAGAATTCCGCCCCGGCCAGCAAGCCGATGTCGCTATCGGTAAGGCTCCCCTTGCCGCCTGCTTGTTCCTGATCAATCCGCTCAAAGACGACGGCGGCGTAAACATTGAGATTCTCCAGCGGCGTGTAGGCGCCCCCAAAAGCGATGTCGATCAGGGTGTAATCGAATTCCGCATTCAGAATTTCAATCTCTCCAATGCGAGCCATGGCCAATATGCCCAGCCGCACCGGTTTGTCGGCGATATCGAAGCCCTCGCCGATTTTGTGCCGGTAGCCGGCCCCGAATTCGGTGCCGTCCGCCCCGAGACTCAAGTCGGCGTTGCCATACAGAAACTGCAGGGTTCCTGCGTCGGAAATACCCCAATCCAGGAATAGCGTCTCCCGCAGGTCCGAAAGCGCAAGGCCGATCGCCACGTCCCCGCTTACGAAGTCCGGGGCGGGGTTGCCCAGGTAGATCGCATGGGCCGAACCCGTCCATAGCAATACCACCCCAGCCAGACCCGTGATGACATGTCGACCGAGCCTCCTCACCATCAGCGTCTCCTTTCTTTGGTTGCCGGAATCCGGCAGCGTATGAAGCGAGTGTGATCGATCCCTGTTGGGCGGTGTGCACAGGGGCAGGGGCGGGCTACCTACGGGCAACGCAACGCGGCCCTGTCAAACGCCTACCCTGGGGCAATCCGACCGACGGCGCCGCACTGCGCATCTGCGGGGGTCTCGTCAGAACCTTACTTCGCCGAAGATGGCGAAATCGTCATTGTCGAAGCCCACGTGCAATTCGACGCCGAGAACGCCGTTCTCGGCGAGCCAGAATTCCGCACCGACCACCACCCCGATATCCGTGTCGTCGCTCGCAAAGCCCACCACTTTTCCGGCGGGATTGACCGTGGCTCCACCTTCCACGTCGATGCGCCGGTAAATGGCGACGGCGAACGCGTTCAGCTTTTCCACCGGGGTAAAGGCGCCGCCGAAGCCCACGTCGATCTGCCTGAACTCCAGGTCCACTGCCGGGTCGTCCGATTCGCCCAGGCGAAACGTACCCAGGATGCCCAGGCGCACCGGCTGGTCTCCCAGATTGAACGCCTCCATGATCTTATGGCGATAGCCGACACCCACCTCGCTTCCGTCGGTGCTCGGGCCAAATTCCACGTTCCCGAAGAGAATCTGCAGGGTTCCGGCGTCCGAGAGGCCGATGTCGGCGAAGAGGGTTTCCCGGTTGTCGGACAAGCCCAGACCCAGGCCGAATTGGCCGGAGGCGATGTCCGGGGCCGGGTTGCCGATCACCGTGGCGTGGGCTGCACTGTTCCAGGCCAGTGCCGCGAGCAGCAATAGGAGCAGTATTAGGCCGCGCAGCGAACATTGCATATCCAATTCCCTTTCGGCGAAGATTTTCCCGGCAAGATTCGGGGACGGGCCCGATACGCGATGGAACCGCTCAGTTTGGAAAGCCTGCACGGATGGCCCTGATTTGGGAAAATCACGTGAGCACACATAACCCACCCGGGCACAGACGGGATGTGGAAACTTCATACTGCAAATCGAAGCTGGTTTGCTATCAATTTATGCAAAGCGTGCTCGAAATAAACTCAATGGGGCAGAATGCGGAGGCATCAGGCGGGTGATGAGATAGCGACGGCGGGACACGGTCGAACATTTTTCGATTGCCCAACCGGATTATTTGTACCCTCCCAGCGTCTGGGCAAGATATTTGGCACCGTTCCCGGCTGCGTTGATCGTGTATCGGACAGCCAGTCCCATGGCGATCTTGGTATTGCGATGCAGTCGGGTGGGCGTTCAGGCCCGTCGCGATCTTGGCAAGCCGGCTCCGCCCAAGGTAGGATACGGGCGGGGGAAACACAGCCGCCCGGTGACTCCCGCCGATTGAGGCGCCACAGCGATGATCGCCCTCGCTTTTCCAATCCGGCTGCTGATCCTGGTGTTGCTGGTCGTGCTGGCCATCTACCTGCTGCGCCGGATCCTGCCCAGAGTCCTCGCCGATCCGCGCCTGCGTTACCTGCTTTCCGGCGTGGGCCTGCAGATGTTGCGCGTCTATCTGATCCGCAGCGCGCTGCCCTTTCTGTGGCGGCTTCTGCGCACGTTGCGGTTCTTCCGCTGAACGCCGCCGCGGCGATGGGCTTCTCCCTGCGCGCTGGGCCGATGCCGCCCGAGGGGGCGGCGCCGTCGCCCGCGTAGCGTCCTTTCGTGAGTGAACCCATGGAGGAGATCGCCTACCTGCCCAACGATGCGCTCGTCGTCGGCACCATCGCCGAGTGGCACCAGCAAACGTGGGGCTATCTCACCGGGCGCAGCACGGCGGAGCGCATCGCGGAGTTCGAGGAGCAGTTCGAAAGCCGGCGCATCCCCCTGACGCTGGTGGCATTCGTGGAAGGCAGGCCGGTGGGGAACGCCAGCCTGCTGCAGAGCGATATGACTACGCACCCCGAGCTGACGCCCTGGCTGGCCAGCGTGTTCGTGCTGCCCCATTGCCGGCGCCGCGGGATCGGGGCCCGGCTGTGCGGGCGCGCCGTCGCGGAGGCGGAGCGGCTCGGAGTTACGACGCTCTACCTGTTCACGGCGGACAGGGCCCCCTTCTACCGGCGCATGGGTTGGGTGGAGATGTTGCGGGAGCACTACGGGGGAGAACCGGTCACCATCATGCAACTGCCGCTGAGCCGCTAGCCGGGCATCCCCCCGCCCGCGGAGCGGCGCGCACGGGCCGGCGTCACCATGGACTCGCGATCAGTTCAGTGTGCCGGGCACGGCAAGCGTGAACAGCGGGATTTTGATATCGAACCGGTCCCCCGCATCGTTGACCATCTGGTAGGTGCCTTCCATGGTGCCCATGGGAGATTCCAGCCGGGAGCCGCTCATATACTCGTACTCCTGGCCCGGTGTCAGGAACGGCTGCTCTCCCACCACGCCCGGCCCCTTGACGTGGTTGACCTTACCGGTGCTGTCGGTGATGATCCAGTGGCGGCTGATGAGTTGCACGCGCTCCGAGCCCACGTTCTTCAGCTGCACCCGGTAGGCGAAGCTAAACACGTTCCGCTCTGGCTGGGACTGTTCTTCCAGGTAGAAAGATTCCACGCTGACCTGGACGCCCCGGGTCGTTTCAGTTTCCATGGGCACACCCCTGCCGGATTGCAGAATGAACACCCTGCGCAGGGCGGTGGAGGCCGGCCGCTTCACCGTCCGCCGGGCCGTGCGGGGTGCGTACTCCTTCCCATAGGACAGAATCGCGGCGACGGCAAGGGGATCGCCGAGTTAGCATCCGTCGCACGAGGCGCACGGTGATGCGGGACACTGGGGATGCGGCACCGGCCGTGACAGGCGGCGTTGGGTGGGTCGCTTCGATTCGCCGCGCGCGGCAAATGCCCATGCACCTCATTCGCACCATCGAAGAATGCTCCCTCAACGCCTGGCCACCGTTGCGGCAGCACCTGCTGGACGGCTGGCTGCTGCGCTTCGCCGACGGCTTCACCCGACGGGCCAACTCCGTCAACGCGATCTACGCCGGTCAACTGCCGCCCGAGGAGAAAATCGCCCGCTGCGAGGCTGTTTACACATCGCTGGGACAGCCCTGCGTGTTCAGGATCACGCCGCTGGCGCACCCGAGGGAGCTGGACGACCGCCTCGTTGCGCGCGGTTACCGGCGGGAAGGCGAAACGAGCGTGCAGGTGCTGGACGCGCTGCCCGCGGCCTCGGAGCCCGACCCGGCATGTGACCTGCTCGCCGCGGCTTCGCACCGCTGGCTGAGCCTCTTTGCCGGCCTGGACGGCACCCCGCCACGCCACCGGCGTACCCTGGAGTCAATCCTGGCCCGTATTCCGCCGCCGCACACGGGGGCCATACTCACCGTCGCGGGCCACCCCGTATCCTGCGGCAGAGCGGTGCTGGAGCACACGCAGATCGGACTGTTCGACATCGCCACGGACTCGGCCCGGCGGCGCCAGGGGTACGCCGGGCGCCTCATCAACGGGCTGTTGGGCTGGGGCCGCGGGGGCGGTGCGCGGCGCGCCTACCTGCAGGTGGAGGCGGACAACGCGCCTGCACGCGAACTCTACGAAAAACTCGGTTTCCGGGAAATTTATCGCTACTGGTATCGCGTCCGGTAACGGGCGGGCTGGCTCCCCAACCGGCGGCGACTATTCCAGCCGCATGGCGATGGGGCAGTGGTCGGAGCCCATCACTTCGGGCCGGATGTAGGATTCCTTCAGTCGCGGGCGCAGCGCGGGCGAGATGCAAAAGTAATCGATGCGCCACCCGATGTTTTTCTCCCGCGCGCGTCCCATCTGGCTCCACCAGGTATAGTGGCCACCGTCCTGGGTGAATTCCCGGAATGTGTCGATGAACCCGGCGGCGACGATGTCGTCGAAGCGTTCCCTTTCTTCCGGCGTAAAGCCGGGGTTCTTCACATTGCCCTTGGGGTTGGCCAGGTCGATCTCCTTGTGCGCGACGTTGAGATCCCCGCAGAAGATAACCGGCTTGGTGCGCTCCAGTTCCTTTACATAAGCGAGGAAATCCACGTCCCATTGACCGGTGCGGTAGGCGAGCCGCCCCAGGCCCCGTTGCGCATTGGGCGTATACACGTTGACGAGATAGCAATCGGGGAACTCCGCGGTGATCACCCGGCCTTCGGCGTCGTGGAGCGTAATGCCCAGCCCATAGGTGACCGCCAGCGGCTCGCTCCTGGACAGGGTGAGGGTGCCCGCGTAGCCTCTCTTTTCCGCCGGATTCCAGTACTGATGATAGCCCTCCAGCTCCAACTGCACCTGCTCCGGCCTGGCTCTGATTTCCTGCAAGCACAGCACATCCGGGGCGGCCTTCCTGACGAATGCGAGGATGCCTTTATTCAGGGCGGCCCGCAGGCCATTGACGTTCCAGGACATCAAGATCATGCGCGCAATGCTTCCCTCGGCCGTCCGTCCGCGGAGTTCCCCCTTGGCACGCCCGGTGCTCCGTTTCCATCCCACACCGCGGCCAGCATAGCCCAGCCCCTGCTCCCGGATCAATTCCGCGCAAATGAGAAGGTTGGTCTGCGTCGTTGCCGTGAAGAACAGCTGCGGCAGTGTGCGGCCGGCCCTTGACAGCGGCCCCCGCGGCGGGACCCAATATACCCAATCGGGCCCGCAATGGCGGCGGGCCGCCGCAGGGGGCACCGGATGGGTTCCACACGCAGCACCCAGGTCGAAATTGAGCTTGCCTCCCTGGAGCGCAATTATCACCGGCTGCGCGGCACCCATCGCCGCCGCCGGCTGATGACCGTCCTCAAGGCGGATGCCTACGGCCATGGCATGGTGCCCGTGGCGCGCTTTCTCGCAGAGCAGGGTCAGCGCCTGTTCGCCGTGGCGGTGCTGGAAGAGGCGCTCACGCTGCGCAGGGCGGGCATCCAGGGCCGAATTCTCGTGCTGGGGCCGCCCGAACCGCGGGAACTGGAGGCCTATGCGGCGCAGCGCATCGAGCTGACCGTTCCCTCGCTGGTTCACCTGCGCTGGGTCGTCCAACACCCCGATGCCGCGGGGCTGGAGCTTCACTTCAAGTGCGACACGGGCATGGGCCGCATCGGCCTTCAGCCGGCCGCCACGGACGCGCTGCTGAAAATTTTGGACGATGCGCCACATTTGCGGGTGCGCGGGCTGTATTCGCACTTCGCCGAAGCGGAGCGGCTGGACAGCCCCTACTGCGATGCCCAGCTCGCCGCTTTCGAGGAGTGGGGCCGCCTGCTGCCCGCCCGCGGGCGCAACGAGGCGGTCGAGCTGCACCTGAGCAACAGCGCCGGGCTGCTGCGCGATGGGCGCTACCACTTCGACTACGCGCGCGTCGGGTTCGCGCTGTGGTCGCCGCTGGTGTTCGTTCCGCAGGCGTCCCAGCCCCCGTTGAACGGGGAGCTGGAGGCGGTCATGACGCTGAAAAGCCGCATCTCGCTGGTCAAACGGATGCGGGCCGGGACGACGGTGGGCTACTCGCGCACCTACCGCTGCGGCGAGGGCGAGGTGATCGCCACGCTGCCTATCGGATACGGCGACGGGTATTTCCGCGCGCTCGGCAACCGAGGCCAGGTGTCGCTGCGGGGGCGCCGTTATCCCATCGTCGGCAACGTCAGCATGGATCAGATCACGGTGTCCCTGGGCCACGACGAGGCGGAGGTGGGCGACGAGGTGCTGCTGCTGGGCGGCGGACGGGGCGGCATCCCCGCCGCGGAGGTGGGGAGTTGGGCGGGCACCATCGATTATGAGGTCTTCGCGCACCTCAACGGGCGCATCCCGCGGATTTACCTCTACGACGGCAAGCCGGTGGCCGGGTTGCCCTCCGAATGACCGTGCGGCGCGGCTGCACCGGCCAGCGTTGCTATTCCCCTGAATAATCGAAATCGGGACGGCTGGCGGACATTAGCTCCCGCATCACCTGGCGCAGTTCTTCCGGAGTGGGCCGGCCGGCCATGTACCATCCGTTGAAGGTGCGACGGATGGTCAGATCGGGCAGCAGCGCGAAACTATAGGGCACGGGCAGGGGGCCATGCTTTTTGTCCGTCGTTTCCCGGATGCCCAACGCATCCGTCAGCGCGAGGCCCTTATCGCTCAAAAACGGAAATCGTGCGCCCAGCCCGGCCTTGAACGCGGCTTGAACTTGCGGCGGATCGACGCTGATCACCGCGATACGGCAGTAGGAGACCTCCGTGGCGTTATGGAATTGTACCAATTCCCGCAGCTGCAGCTGTCACTTCGGTCACCACGGGCCGCGGTAGAACGACAGGATGAGGGGATTTCCACCGGCCACCGCGGAAATGGACACGGCGGCTCCCGTATCGTCCGTCAGTGTGACATCGGGGAAAACGTCGCCGGATTTCAGCTTGAGGGGCATGGCGCGTGCGTAGCCGGAGAAGGGGGTGGGGTACCGGCAGGAGACCCTACGCGCGCAGTTCGCACAACGCAAGCTCGCGCCCGCACCGGTCGGGCAGCGAACCCATGCCTCCGGAGGGAGGACAGGGATGCCGGCAAGGACGGTGGGCCGTTACTTGCCGGCCTGAAAGTAGGGATTGTCGCCACCTGCGTGATCGGTCTGGTCAATCAATGCGGCCATGTCCGGGAAGACTTCCCGCATGCGCTTTTCCACCCCCTGCCGTAACGTCACGTCGACCATGCCGCAGCCCTGGCAGCCGCCCCCCAGCTCCACGTAGATGTTATTGTCCGCGATGTCGATAAGCGAGAAATGCCCGCCATGGGCCGCCACCATTGGGTTGATCTCGAAGTCCAGCAGGTTCTGAATCGCCTCCATTTGCACTTCCTTCGGATCCTCCGAGGTGCAGGTCAGCTTGACGTCGTGCTCCGACGTCTGCAGCGCTTCCTTGAGGGTCTCCAACCCCTCATCAACGTAGAAATAGTCGCTGAACCCGTTCTCATACAGTATGTCCGACGCCTGTTTGGCAATGCCTTCACCGCCGTCGTAAAACAGCAGGTCACCCGAGAACGGCAGCCGGTGCAGGTTCGACTCCATAAACTCGAAGGGCAGGCTGTGAGCGCCCGTCAGATGATCGTCTCCGTACTCGTCCATGCCACGGACGTCAAAAACGTAGGAAGGCTTGGACTCTTTGCGCTTTTTCAGAAATTCCTCGACCGATACCTTCATCGCTGTCACCTTGGCTGGGATCGCACGGCGCGGCCCTACGAGGCCGTGGCACGATCTGCTGTACGCCCTGCTGTGCGCCGTTCACATCATTATATCGCGATTTCGCCATCCGTCAAAGAGTCCCTGACGCCCTACGGCAGGCTGGCCGCCAGTGCGGAGCCGCGCGCGGCGGCCGATCGTCGGCGCAGGCGCCGGGCGCGTTGCGAGTTGCCGGAAGCCGACCGCGATAGTCTCGCTGCACGATGAGGGCGATGCCGTTAGACTGTAGCGCTAGACTGGAGCGCAACCCGCCGGTCGTCGTTAGATCAGCGTGTTCCGCTTCACGCAGCCTCCTGGGCCGGTTTCCCGTAATCGAGACGGCACAGGGACAATTCGGCGCTTTAAATTCACGGTCAGTATTGGTATTTATCACGGGACGGGGCAGGGAGCGTTGGCAACGCTGCCACAGTCGATTTGCCAATCCGATGATCAATCGCGGGCGGGCGAAAGGGAAGGGCAGTTGTTGCCGCGGAGCCCCATTTAATCAATCTTAACGGGTCGCGTGCCATGGTCAACGGAGCACAGCCATCTGCCGATCAGCCAAGAGCGCAGCGAACAAATCGCACCGATTGGGATGCGTTGGTGATGGAGTTGTATATCAACGTCATCTCCGGCGCGTCGTTCGGCATCGGGATCGCCGCCAAGCAAAAGGGTCTGCTCGGGGCGTCGCTGAAATTGCGGCTCAATCAGAACTTCCCGAGCCCGCAGGTCACTGCCTATATCCGCAAGAACTTCAAGTTGGCCAAGCTGGACCGCATCTTTCAGTCCGCACAGGGGTTGGAGCGGGACTCCCGGCACGACCTGTACAAAGTGACCGGGGCAGATATGGGCCTGCCCCGGAACAGCCTTGTCTTTCCCTTTGAGAACCCGTCCGACAAGAACATGCGGGCGATCCTTATCTTCGGGGGCGAGCGCATGGAGGGCCGTATGGAGAACCAGTTGCGGGGAGCCGTGGAGATCCTGCAAGGCGCACCGCGCTCCAGCCCCCGTGGCGGATTGACCCTGGAGAGCCGTGAACGGTTGGTGGAGTCGCTGAGCAAGGTCAACACCAAGCGGATGTTCGAGTACGACCTGGAATTGCTTGCCCGGATCGTCAACGGACTGGAGGAGACAAAGGAGGATCTTCCCAAGCACCTCATGCCCATCTTCAAATCCGTCAGCGATTATATCCTCAAGAGGCAGTTGAAGCGGCGCTAGCCTTCTTGGCCTGATCCGGCGCCATGCGCCGTAGCGCCAACCGGCAATACCTTTGCGCGCGAGGGGTGCTGCCGGCCCTCGGGGGCGCGGCCTTGTGCGCCGCCGCAGGCAACGATAGGTTTGTGCCATGAAGCTGGAGACTATCGCCATCCATAGCCCCGGCGACATGGGGCAAGCCGTAGCCGGCGTGCTGGCGCAGCACGGGCTGCGCGTCACGGCTGCCCTGGACGGCCGCAGTGCACGCACACGCCAACTGGCCGGGCAGGTGGGTATCGAGGATCTCGGCTCGCTGGAGGCACTCGTGCAAGCGGCGGACGTGGTGCTGTCCATCCTGGTGCCGCACCAGGCCGAGGCCGCCGCGCGCGATATCGCCACGGCCATGACCGCGACGGGCGCGGCGCCCCTGTACGTGGATTGCAACGCCATCGCCGCCGACACCAGCCGCCGCATCGGTGCCATCGTGGCGGGGGCGGGGGCGCGATACGTGGACGCCTCGATCATCGGGCCACCGCCCCGCAGGGCGGGGGTGACCCGTTTTTACGCCGCCGGCCCCGATTCGCATGCCTTCGCCGGGCTTGCCCGATACGGTCTGGACATTCGTGTGTTGGACGGACCGCTGGGCCACGCATCCAGCCTGAAGACCTGCTATGCCTCACTCACCAAAGGGTTGCAGGCATTGGGCACCGAGCTGCTGGTGGGCGCGCGGGCGCTCAACCTGGACGAGCCGCTGGCCGAGGAGCTCCGCCTGAGCCAGCCGGTGCTATACGCCTGGCTGGAGAAATCCATACCCAACCTGCCGGCGAAGGCGCATCGCTGGGTGGGCGAGATGGAGGAGCACGGCGAGGCCTATGCCGCGCAGGGCCTTACCCCGAAGATCATGGAAGGCGCGGCGGAACTGTACCGCTTCGTGGCCGATACGCCCATCGGCCGGGAGACGCCGGAGGAGGCCGCCGAGCGGGGCCTGGAGGACGTTATCATCGCGCTGGCAGCCGCCCTGCCGCAGCGCCCGCCGCGCTTGAAGCCGCGCAACAGTTCCGTGGCGCGGCGCTTGAGTTGTGTGAGGTCCGTGAAGGCCTCGGGCCCGTTCAGGGACCCGCTCTGGTCCGGGGACATGATGATCTCCTTTCGCCTGGCAAGGGGCCAGGTGTTTTCGCTGTTGTCGTGAGTTTGGCTGGTCTCGAGTTGTCTGGCGTGCCACCCGGCTTCCACGGGAACCTCACACATGATTCCGCTCAGGCGACGGGGACGTCACCTGTCCTTCCGGTGTGGCTGGCTGGGCGGTGGGAAGGATCCGGCTTTGGTGGCTGGGCCGAAGAGATGTGGATGCCTCCCCGCGGGGGAACGATGGTGGGCACGTTTCGCCTTAGCGTCGGTGGCAAACCGCAGATCTTCGAGTTCATGACGCTGTCGGTGGAGGACGGGCAGCCGGTCATCCGGGTGAAGCACTTCAACGCCGACAGCTCCCCATGGGAAGATCGCGATGTCTGGGTCATGTTTCCCTATGAGCGGTCGACCGAGCACGGCATCTTCTTCGGCGGCCTGACGTACGAGCTGCTCGAGCCGGAGAAACTCCGGGTGACGGTGCACGTTGGGCGCTCCGACGGTACGTCCGAGACGGAGGAGCTGATTTTGCAGAAAGTAGGGCCCGAGTGAGCGGAGCCGGGCAAGGCGCTTCGAGAAAGGAGCGGTTGAAGCGCTGGACCAGGGTCCTGTCATTGGCTGCCACATCCTCCTGTCTCCTGTCCATCGATCCAGGCTCTAAGAGTCATTTGGGACGCCCCCCGGCGGGGTCGGTCACCTGAAACTTTTGTTGCATCTCATACATACACAATGTAGACTGATAGGTCTACATTGTGACCGCGAGGTATTCATGCCGCCAAAGTCGTTTTTGGGGGAGTTTGAGCAAATGGTGTTGTTGGCGATATTACAGCTCGAGGGTGAGGTGTATGGGGTTCCGATCATCGATGAGATCGAGCGCCTCACCGGGCGTCTGGTGTCGCGGTCGGCGGTCTACGTCACGCTTCGCAGGCTGGAGAACAAGGGACTGCTGTCGTCCTGGATGAGCGATCCCACACCGGAGCGTGGTGGGAAGCCCAGGAGATATGTGCGCGTAGAGCCCGAAGGACGGCGACTACTCCAGGAATCCCGGGGGCTCATGGAGCAAATGTGGCAAGGGCTTG
>JACZVE010000029.1 GCA_022572825.1 SAR324 cluster bacterium | reverse complement strand
ATTCCAACAGCGCTTCGCGATTGACGAGAATGAAGGAAAAGCCCGGGACGCCCTCGATGCACTTGTTGGCCGAGGACACCATAAAGTCGATGCCGGCCTCCGCCAGATTCAGCGGCACCGCGCCGAAGCTGCTCATCGCATCCACGAAGTAGCGCTTGCCGTGCTGCCTCGCTACCCGCCCGATTTCCTGTACCGGATTGAAGATTCCCGTCGTCGTCTCGCAGTGCACCATGGCCACGTGGGAGATGGAGCTGTCCTTACGCAACGCGGCCTCGACGGCATGGGGGCGCGGCCTCTCGTTTTCCGCAAACTCCAGCGGCGTGGATCTGATCTTCAGCACGCGGTTGATGGCGGCAATGCGGTGTCCGTATGCGCCGTTGATGACGACCAGCCAGTGGCCGTCGGGCGGGGTCGCGGAGGAGAGCACGGATTCGATGCCGAAGGTGCCGCTCCCCTGCATGATCAGCGCCTCATACCCCTTGCCGGACACCTCCCCCAGCTCCAGCAGAGAGTGGCGGATGAAGCTGACCAGCGCGATGAATTCCGTGTCACGGGAGCCCAGGTCCCGCAGCATCGCCAGTTTCACCGTGCGGCTGGTCGTCAACGGGCCGGGCGTGTGCAGCGCCTTGTCCTTCCAGCCGGCGATGGAGCCCTTTGCAGGCATCATGGGATTCGCCCTGTGGCAGTGCTGAATGCGGCGCGGTGCAGCGCCCGGGCGTTGCCTCGCTCGCCGGCGGCAGCGCCCGAGCCGATGATGGGCGGAATGTCCCAAAACAAAGAACAGGGGTCAAATTCATAAGTTGAATGCTGCTTATACCAATTAGCAATGTAATCGGCGTTCCTGGCCGCACCGTCCGCCCATGCGCCGCAGGCTGTCCCAGCGCCGCGGCGGGGCGCACGGTGGGCCGCTGGGCCGCCGTCCTTTTCCCACGCTGCCGTGCGATCGTCGGCACGACGCGCCGGCGCACGCCTGCGCTTCGCCTATGGCCCCGCGGGGCAGCATGGCCCGAGGCCCGCGATGGCGAACTTTGAGGCAGGTGTCGCGGAATGGATCCGCAGGGTGAACCGGGCGCTCGAGGCGCTGCCCGCACCCCAGACGCCCGAGGAACGCCGCGAGTATCGCGAACGGATGTCCGCGGCCTTTCACGTTCCGGTCCCCGATGGATACTCGGTAACGAACCGCTTCATCGATGCGCCCGGGCGCCAGATCCCGATCCGCATTTACCGGCCGCAAGGCCAGCCGCACGGGCCGGCCGTGCTCTTCCTGCACGGAGGAGGATTCGTTTCGGGAAGCATCTTCACCCACGACGTCTACGCCCTGGGGATCGCGGAAAGCGCCGGCCTGCCGGTGATCAGCATCAACTATCGCCTGGCCCCGGAGAATCCCTACCCGGCGGCGCCGGAGGACTGCTATGCCGCGCTGTGCTGGATCGTCGACCACGCCGATCTGATGGGTGTCGATGCCTCCCGCATCGCGCTGGGCGGTGACAGCGCCGGCGGCACGCTGACGGCGGCCTGCACGCTGATGGCGCGGGATCGAGGCGGGCCGCCGATCCGGTTTCAATACCTGATCTTCCCGGCCCTGGATACGGACTTCAACGCCGGCAGCGCCGTGACCAATACCGACGATCCCTTCCTCTCCCGCGAGGATTTGATCTACTACTGGAGCGCTTACCTGCAGGGCGAACTGGAGACCGACGATCCCTACGCGGTGCCGATGCGGGCGCGGGATCTTGCCAACCTGCCGCCGGCGTACGTCCTGACCGCGGAGCACGATCCGCTGCGGGACGAGGGCGAGCGCTACGGCCAGCGGCTCGCGGAGGCCGGGGTGCCCACCGTGATCCGCAGAGCACCGGGGGCCGTGCACGGCTTTCTGCGAGCCCGCCTCGTCAGCAGGCTCGCCGAGGAGGAAGTGGAGCGGGTGGGTGCCGCCATCCGGGAGGGGCTGCTGGGCTCCGGGTAACCAGCCGAGTAACAAGCCGCGCCCGAGGGTGGCGGGCGATCGGGTGGCACGCACCCGGGCCGGTCAGGTCTGCGCGGTGAGGCGCTGCGGGGCGGCTACCGATGGACGCACAGCAGCAGAGCACAACACACGCTCCGTTAGTGTTTATTTGACACTAAGGTGGATTCAAACCAGCCTCCTTCTCGTCACGTCCACTGGTAACCGAGATGAATGGATGAAAGCCGCCGTTTGTCACAAGTATGGGCCTCCAGAAACTGTGGCGCTTGAGGAGGTCCAGAAGCCCACACCTCGAGACGACGAGGTTCTGATCAAGATCTATGCAACCTCCCTGAACCTCTCCGATTGGGAGATGTTGACCGGGACACCGTTCTACACGCGCACTACTTGGGGGCTGTTCAAGTCCAGGTTCAAGATCCTCGGCTCGGACGTAGCAGGGCGGGTTGAAGCAGTCGGCAGGAAGGTCACGCGGTTTGAGCCTGGGGATGAAGTGTTTGGCGACATCATGGGGTCCTTTGGAGGTTTTGCAGAATACGCCTGCGCACGTGAAGGAGTGTTGACACTCAAACCCGCCAAGATGACGTTCGAGGATGTGTCGGTTCTCCCTCAGGCTGGAGTTATCGCTCTGCGGGGGATACTCGACAAAGGGCAGCTCCAGGCCGGCCAGAAAGTTCTGATCAATGGCGCAGGCGGGGGCTCCGGTACTTTTGCGGTGCAGTTGGCCAAGTCATTCGGGGCTGAAGTCACTGCTGTGGACAACACGGAGAAACAGGACTTCATGCGCTCGAACGGCGCGGACCACGTTGTTGACTACACGAAGGAGGACTTCACCAAAAATGGGCGGCGCTACGACTTGATCCTTGATCTTGTTGCGCACCGCTCGCTCTTCGACAACAGGCGTGCACTGGCCCCAAGTGGGACTTATCTCCTGGTCGGGGGCTCGGCGAAGCGGCTGTATCAAGCCCTGGTGTTGGGACCAATCATTTCTATGTTTGGAAGCAAGAAAATGAGCCTCCTCATAGTCAACCCAAAACAAAACGACAATGTCCGCCTCCTGGAGCTTGTTGAGAGCGGTTCTATAGTGCCAATCATCGATCGACGGTATCCATTGTCGGGCGTGCCCGATGCCCTCCGTCATGTTGGAGAAGGGCATGCTCTAGGCAAAGTGGTCGTCACGATGTGAGCCCCCTCCCGACGTGGGAGGCCGGATCTCGCTGACAAGCGCGCAGGACGAACTGCACATCTCCCGTCAAGACCGAGCACGGGCAGCGGTACCGGATCGAGGGAAAGATCGCAGTGACCAGTCTGATCACTACAGAAGGCGTGGCGGGCGATACTGTGACCCCGCGGGCTTGCCGCCGGCGGAGCAGGGCGGCCGGGCGATCGGGTGGCACGCACCCGGGCTGGTCAGGTCTGGGCGGTGAGGCTCAGCAGCGATTGCAGCAGCACGTCGGCTCCCGCCGCGGCCTGTTCGGGCGAGATATTCTCCGCCTCGTTGTGGCTCAGCCCCCCATCGCAGGGGATGAAGATCATCCCGGCGGGGCAGATGGCCGCCAGCGAGCGGGCGTCATGGCCCGCACCGCTGATGATGCGGCGGCAGGCGTACCCCAAGCTTTCCGCCGCCCGCTCCACCGTGCTCACGATCCGCTCGTCGAACGCGACGGCCCCGTTGACGGAGATGTCCTCGACATGAACCGCCAGACCCTGCTCCGATGCGACGGCGGTGATCGCCGCCCGCACCGATTCCGCCAGGGCGAGCAGAGTCGCGTCGTCCGGGCAGCGCAGGTCGACCGAGAACGCGACGTTTTGATTGATGACATTGATGGAGCCCGGTTCGACCGCGAACATGCCCACCGTTCCCAGCGCATCCGGCCTGGCCGCGCGGGCGAGGCGGTCGATCTCGGTCACCATGCGCGCCGCAGCGACCAACGGATCGCGGCGTACCTCCATGGGCGTCGTGCCGGCGTGGGCGTTCATCCCATCGACGCGCACGGAGAGCGCCTGCTTGCCCTGAACGCCGGTCACCGCCCCGATGGGCTTGCCTTCCCGCTCCAGAATAGGACCCTGCTCGATGTGCGCTTCCAGGTACGCGTGAACGGGTCGTGGCCGACAGGGCTGATCGCCGTCGTAGCCGATGCGCTCCAGCTCGTCCCCCAGCATGATTCCTCGCGTGTCCGCGGCCGCCAGCACGTCGGCCAGCGGCGTATCGCCCACGAACGCGCGGCTGCCCAGGCAGGAAGGCTGAAAGCGGGAGCCCTCCTCGTTTGTCCACATGGCCACTTCCAGCGGCCTGGGCGTGGCGACGCCGTGATCGTTGAGGGTGCGCACCACCTCCAGCCCGGCCAGCACGCCATAGGCCCCGTCGAACTTTCCGCCGGTGGGCTGCGTGTCCAGGTGAGAGCCGGTCAGCACCGGCTCGCTGTCGTCGGCGCTGCCGGCCCGACGGGCGAAGATATTGCCTGCCGCGTCCACGGAGACCGCGCACCCTGCCTCGCGCGCCCAGGCGACGAACAGGTCCCGCGCCGCCTTGTCCGCATCGGTGAGGGTGAGCCGATTGCAGCCGCCGGCAGGGGTGGCCCCGATGCGGGCCATCTCCATGAGGGAATGCCACAGCCGCTCCGGATCGATCCGCAACGGTTCCATCGCTGTCTCCGGTTCGCTTCTATCATTCGTGGCCACCGCGGGCGGTACGCGATGGGTTGCGATCCTCTCCGCAATTCCCCGAATAACCCCTTCCAAATCGCACTCTGACGGGCTTTCCCGGCCCGGCCTGTACAGGCTCTCTCAAAGGCAAGGCTCATTCAGGAGCTATGGATTCAAACACCCTCTCTGTTCCTTGCCCATCCCCGACCCACAAGCCGGCTGCTCCGGAACCGGTAACATACAAGTGGGCCACCTGTTCACCCTCAGTGTTAAATAACAAGAGTTCTCCACCATTCCCCTGCCAAGCCATCCTGAAAATCTCATGATGAAGTGGAACGAAATACTTGTTCCCGATTTTCCTTGCTGAAAAACGTTTTGCGATCTCCGCACAATCAGCACCCCCTCCGGCATCCACACACCGAAATTCGGATAAAAAGGTTCCTCGTTGGTACAAACTGAGCCCCTCGTATCCAAGCTCGAGTCTACTGGGCATGTCCTTAGGTTCCCCAATGCCGGGTGGAAAGGTAAGGGTTAAATGCCCTCCCATCCCTCCTGCAAAAAGTGCTGCATCAACCTCCCCATTCTCATTAATTACCTCAAAACCACGGGAGCGGATCACGTCTGGGATCGGTCTTGTCGCTCCATAACTGACCAGAACCACAAGGGCCCCCATCAGGACAGCAACCGCCGCCGTAAGCCAACGGACCCTCTTTTCAAGCTTTCCAAATCGGCTATCCATCTCACTTCCCCCTGTTCGAGTTTAGACACCCCTCGGGTCTTTGCCTTCTGTCCGTGTCGTGAACAACCTCTACAACGTCCGCTGAAATGTTGGCAAGGAGTCGAAATCCCCCGCTCCCCTTGGTAACCTCTCAGTGGGGGGCGATGGAGCGAGAGGTCCCGATCCTCTCAAACTGATGGGAATTATCGCGGGGCCGCTACGACCTCAGGACAAGCCGCCGGTATGCGCCGGCCGTGCTAGATGCGCACGGCCTTCGCTGTGAGGTGGCCCTGTGTAAAAAAGGCGTGACCCTCAACTAGCCCCATCGCCGCGCAGGGATGCGCCTAGCGCCCAAAGAAGGGCGCGGTTCCGCATCGTCGTTCAAGGAGTAACCTTACCTGGTGGGTTTGCCTACGGGTTTCTGGCGGCTCCATCTGGGAAAAAGTCCATCGAATATAAAAAATCAGACAATTGCTTCTCCCTTCGCTAGGAGCGCAAAGACGATGCCATACGCAATCAATCAAGGCATCCGTATCCATTACCAAGTCGAGGGTGAAGGCCCACCCCTGGTGCTTCAACACGGTTTATTTTGGAGTATGAAGGGCTGGTCCCGGGTCGGGTACGTCGACGCCCTTAGAACCAACTACCGTCTCATTCTCATAGATGCCCGGGGTCACGGCGCGAGCGATAAACCACATGATGAGGCCGCATATACCCTGCCCCAACACGTGGGGGATATTGTCGCGGTGCTCGATGCGTTGGACCTCCCCAAGGCACATTTTTGGGGCTATTCGATGGGCGGGTTGTTCGGATTTGGGATGGCCAAGTACGCGGCGGAACGGGTCAATTCGCTGATTATCGGGGGCGCCCATCCTTATGGGCGCCGATTACCCGCCGCCAGCCGTCCCGACGGCACGGATCCAGAGGCATTCGTTGGCGCGTTCCTTCAGAGGATGGGGTTGAATCGCGCGGCGCTCTCACCGGCAGAAGAAGCGGAGTTGTTCGACAATGACTTTCTGGCCCTGGCGGCAGCCTTGCTGGACTGGCCTTCGCTGGAGGACATCCTCCCAGCGATGACGATGCCGTGCTTGGTGTACGCCGGCGAGTTGGACGGCGCTTTCCCTCAAGTCGAAGCGTGTGTCGAGCAATTACCTCGGGGAAGCTTTGTGTCTATCCCGGGCGTCAATCATCCGGAGGCATTCTACCGCGCTGATTTAGTGCTTCCGCATGCCATGAAATTTCTGCAGGCAGTCGTCGAAGGTTGAGGCGCGCTTAGGGTCAAAACCAGCGGTCGTAGATGGTTTGAAACTTGGTCTGCAGCCGAGCCATTACCGTTAGAATTGGCGTGAGCGAACTCCTGAGGGCGAAACTGCGCAAACGGGGGTGGGGCGGGCGTCTCGCAGGTGTGGCGGATCGGGCCGCACCCACCAGAGACTTCTGACAGGTCTAACCTCCAGCTTTGGCGGTCTGCCATTCGTCCAGTTTCCGGCGCGCACCGTTCGCCGCGGGATCCATGGCCTCATCGTGATTGGCCCGCTTGGCGGTGAGTTCAATCACATAGCCGTTGGGATCGCGGAAGTAAATCGAGTCGATGAAGCCATGATCGGAGATGCCGCGCGTATCGATGCCCGCCGCCTTGCCCTTGTCGAACATCGGTTGCAGCTGGTCAGGCTCCACTTCCAAAGCGATATGCAGATCGAAGTCCTCCTGATCCTTGAATGCGAAGGGCGTGTCCGGCACTTCGAAAAAGGCGAGACAGGAGTTGTCATCCATCCTGTAGAAGGTGTGCAGCATCTTGGTCTTACGGCCGGTTTTGCTCTCGCCGATTGCAAGTGTGTGGGTCAGCGGCATCCCCAGAAAATCCTCGTAGAATTTTCGCGTCTCCTCCGAGTCCCGGCAGCGGTAGGCGTTGTGATGAAGACCCTTGAGCATACTCTCCTCCTCTGATTGCCTGATGGTTGCCGCCACGGGAGATTCGGCCCATGGCGGTGCAAGACCGGCCATTGCCGGCGCTCAGATCGCGTCGAAAGGCTGATCCTTGACCGAATCGACATAGCCGTAAAATTCCTCGTTAATCTTGCCCCAGTTGGGCAGTTGCTTCATGTTGCCCAGCCAGCGCTCAACATTGGGATAGGCCGAAAAGTTGCAGCGCACCACCTCGCCCAGGGTCAACAAGCCAACGGCCAGGTAATCCGCGATGGTAATCTGTTCTCCACACAGGTAGGGCTGGTCCGGGCCGATCCAATGGTCATTGAGCACTTGCAGGCTCTTCTTGGCCCGCTCCTTGCCCCATTCGATGGTTCCGCTCTGCACCTCGTCGGAGGGTCGGCGGTAATGGGGCAAAATTTGCGGGTACACAAGGCCATAGCCGAACTCGCGGTAAAACCCGGTATTGAACCAGTCCATCATCTCGTTGACCTTGCCTCGTTGTTGCAGGTCTTTCGGGTAGGCCGGTGAATCGATCTTGTCCGCGAGATACTTCAGTATGGCCGAACTTTCGGTGAGGCGGTAATCGCCGTCTTCGAGCATCGGGACAAGTTTGTTCGGGTTGATCGTGACATAGGGCTCCTGCAGATGTTCGCCCGTAAAGATGTCGATCATCTGCTCTTCGACCGGGATGTTGTTTTCGGCAATGAAGAGCCGCACCGGACGGCTCGTCATGGAGACCGGATGCATATAGAGTTTCATGGTTTCCTTTTTTCTTTCGGGTTGTCATCTCAGGGCAAGAAATACGGTCGCCATGATTTTCGTAGACCCGGCGGCACGAATGACGTCCCCTCACTTGCATTTACGCCGACATTTCCCAGATGGGGCCGCCTATAGGGCCTGGACGACTCCTCGGACCTCCGATATCTTGAATTCGGATTGAATTTGCACGTCATACCGGTCGTTCGCCAGTCATTTCGCTCCGAGAAGGGATTGGAGCTTCTGGTCGGCGTGATTGCACCGTAACGGTGCTGCCAAGAGCCGTTTTCCGCTCGTTTTCCAACTTAATGATCGAATTCACTATCAGGCTTGGCGCGTCATGGCGGAACCGGCCGAATCAGTCGGCGAATCCGTCTTAGCGGCGGCGCTTCCACTGTCGGCGGTGAGTTCCATGGACACGGCCGCGCCGGGTTCGCTTTCAAGTTCGGCAAGCGTGATCGGGGCACGCCATTCGACCTCGAGCGTTCCGGCCAAATTAAGTGTCGTAGGCGAATCCCATCGTGCGGCAGTGGTAGTAGAGGCCACCGTCCTGGACGATCAGAAACTTGGCCAGCACCGGGCCTTCGTTGTGATGGGAATGCACCGCTCCTGGGGGCGTGACGAACACGGCGTGGGGAGACCAGTCGGTCCGCTCTCCACCGGTGATGGAGTAGCCGCCTTCGCCCTCCACACAGAGCGTGACCGCGATCGAGTTGTGGTGGTGCGGGCGCTGGACTTCGCCCGCGGGGAGGGAATTCATGGCCAACGTCATGGTGGGATGAATATTCCGCTTGGCCTCCATCGATTCGCTGGAAAACACGACCGCGAAGCCCGGCATGTCCTCCGCTGCGGGTTTCTGATGCAGCGCCTCGATCTGCGCGTCGATCCGCTCCGCGAGGAAATGTGCCGGGGCTCCCGCACGGCGTTCCCGGGGAGGAGGCTCGAGCCCCTGGAATGCCAATTGCGGTTCATTCGTCACGACCCAGAGCACCGCATCCTTCTGGGCGGAATGCGTCCACGCCTCCCCGCCGGGAAGGAACACCGCATCCCCCGCCTTCCATTCGATGTGGTCGTGCTGGCCGCGGGTGGACCCTTCACCCTGGATCGCATAGTAAATCTCGCCACTCGAGCGAAACGCCGTGGACAAGGATTCTCCCGCCCGGATGCGGGCGTAGCGGGCCAGAATCAACGGGGTCGTGGCGGGATACGCCAGATCGAGCGCTCCACTCAAGTCGAGATCGATCAGCCCCGTTGCGGTATCGGGGGCGAACGCACGATCTCGCTCCGCAAGAAAAATATGGCGTGGAACATCCGGAGACTTGATCGCGAAGGCGTTGCCGGAATCGAAGTATCGGGCCCGTTCGGTATAGGGCGTCTCACGGTTTTCCTGGGCAAGGGCCGCTCTGGCGGTTGCGGACATCATGGCCTCCATTGGGGTTTCGCGCGAGCAGTACGGTCAAGTAGTTCCTCGGTTGCCATTGCGTACCGCACGATCTGACGCCACCTACATTCAGTCCGAATCGCAGGAGTTACTTACCCTTTGGAGGGGCGTTCCCTCGTCTGCCACCGGATGGATTACCTGTCTTACTCGGCAAGTTCCCGCCGCCTTTGCCACCTGCTACGCCCTTATTGCCAGCTCCACCTTTACCTCCAGAGCCTCCCTTAGAACCGCTTCCCCCCTTTGTCATGACGGACTCCTCCGGTTGCTCATTCGTGACCGATTTAACGGGCCGCGCATGCCACCGTTCATGAAGGCTAAGCCGGGTCCCGGCCGATTGTCTACCGTTATCGTTTGCCGTTGCTCGGTGAACGCCGCCCATCCCCCAATTTCCGCACACCGGCCTTAGACAAACCCGTATAAGGGTGCAGCAGGGCGTGGCTTGGGCGGCGCCGGGATGACGCAGTCCAGCCGGGCGTGGCGATGTTCCGGCTTGGCCGCCCGGATTTCACCTCCGGACGCCATGACCATGAACACGAACTGGCTGGCGATCGTGGCGGTGGCCGGGGTGGCGGCAGCCGTGCTCTGGCCACCGGGCGCCCCGGCGCCATCGGATGAGAATCAGGTCCGGAACGATTCGGTGTGGGCTCCTCCGCGCCCCTTCATCAAGGGCGCCGAAACGGCGCAAGCGATACGGGAGGAGGCCGCTGGGGGGCGATTCGAGTGGAAGATTCAGGATGCCGGCGCGCCGAGGGAATCAACCCAAAATGGCCCATTGTGCATAGAGTAGCTGTTGTCTCGGCCGCGCCGCGCCCATCGCCCCAATAGCCGCGGACCGAGCATGATCAGCGAACGTCGGTCAATGGAGGAATTGAGACATGAATCCGATGCTGGGAGATCTGCAAGCTTGGCTGTGGCCCGGTGCAATCCTGATCGGGGCGGTTTTTCTGGCGGTCATCGGCCATTATGCCGTCTTCGCCGTGGCCGATTGGCTGGCCCGAAAAACCGACAATGTCTTGGACAATGCCCTGGTGCTGCACGCGCGCAAAGGAACGCGGGTGCTGTTCCCGGTTCTGGCGGTATTTCTGATCGTTCCCGTACTGCCGCTCCCGCCGGATGCGGCTGGAGCGATTCAACATTTTTTCGGCCTGTGCTTGATCGCTTCGGTAGGGTGGCTGCTCATAGAGCTCACCAAGGTGGTGAACGATTTCATCTTGATCAAACACGCCGTCCTTGACCCCGACAATTTACAGGCGCGTCAGATTCACACGAAATTCAAGATTTTCAACCGCATCTGGACGTACTTCGTCATTTTTCTCTCGCTCATCTTTATCCTGATGACCTTCCCGGCTATACGGGTGTTCAGCATCAGCCTGTTTGCCACGGCGGGTCTGGCGGGCATCGTG
Source organism: SAR324 cluster bacterium (assembly GCA_022572825.1). GTDB lineage: Bacteria > SAR324 > SAR324 > SAR324 > JACQKK01 > JACZVE01. The sequence continues at coordinate 3,002 of JACZVE010000029.1, read as the reverse complement.
GCGGCGATGGCGGCAAGACCGGTGCTCGCCAATTTCATTGCCGGGCTGCAGGTCGCCCTCACCGACCCGATCCGGCTCGACGACGTGGTGATCGTGGAGGGGGAATGGGGGTGGATCGAGGAGATTGGAACCACCTATGTCGTCGTTCGCATCTGGGACCTGCGGCGCCTGATTCTGCCGATGTCCTATTTTATCGAGCATCCTTTCGAAAACTGGACCCGCAAGACGGCGAACCTGCTGGGTACCGTATTCATATACGCGGACTACACGGTTCCGGTCGAGGAGGTGCGGCAGGAACTGCATCGCATACTGGAATCCTCGCCCCTGTGGGACCAAAAGGTCTGGGGCCTGCAGATCACCAATGCGACCGAGCAGACCCTGGAGTTGCGCGCGCTGATGAGCTTCCCGGATTCCTCGAAAGGGTGGGACTTGCGCTGCTACGTGCGCGAGAAGCTCATTCAGTTTCTGCAGCAGCGCTACCCGCAGAGTTTGCCGAAGACCCGGGCGGAATTTCAGGCCGGCTCGCTTCCCCTGCGCTAGCGGGCGCCCGCCTCCTTCCCGCTCCGCTCCCGGCAGCCAGCCAGGACGTGAAGGGGACGGGTGAGCAATACAATAGTGGAGGCCCACACTGGACATTGCTTTTGTTCGTCTGCTAGTTCTGATGTTCGTCTCCTGTGATTGATCGCCTCCTTTCCGAGTGGGTATCGTCCGTGCCTTCGATCACTTTGCAGAAATCCATCCCACCTGGGAACGCTTCGGTTCCAGCACTTCGCAAGGTCCTTCACAGCAAAAGGGGGAATACCATGAAAAGCGTCTTCCTGTTCCTGGCACTGATTCTCGTATCGTTGGCCCTCGTAACCGCGGCCGTGGCCAAGGAAGTCCGTTTGAGGCGCACCGGTGTTTTTTGCGATGAAGACCCCCTTTGCCACAACCGGTGGCACCCGGCCATCAAACCGGTGGCCTTTGCCGATCCGGGCGACCTGATCATCTACGAAACCCGGGACGCCCTGGACACCAACTGGAATATGAGTTCCGTCGCCGAGGACATACCCGGGTTTGACCTGAACCTGGTGCACCCGCTCACCGGCCCCGTATACATCAACGGGGCCAAGCGGGGGGACGTGCTGGTGGTGGAAATCGTGGATATCGAGCCGCTGGGCGTCGGCTATACGGTGATGATCCCAGGTTTCGGCTTCCTGCGCGATCTGTTCCCCAAACCCTTTATGGTGCGGTGGCAGACGAACCGCCTGGAGGCGACCTCGCCGGACATGCCGCCCAACGTGGCCGTGCGTATGAACGGATTTCCGGGCACCATCGGCGTGGCCCCCGGGTTTCCGGAGGTCGAAGCCATCCTCAAGCGAGAGGCGGAGCTGGCGGCCGTGGGCGGGTTTGTCCTGCTACCCGAGCCGGCGGGCGCCCAACCCCGTGCAATCTGTGGCAAGGGCGCCACTTACGAAAAGCAATGCCTGCGCACCATTCCGCCGCGGGAGAACGGCGGCAACATGGATGTGAAGCAGATGGTGCGGGGCGTGAAGATACTCTTCCCCTGCTTTGTGGATGGCTGCCTGCTATCCATCGGTGACGTGCATTATGCCCAGGGGGACGGCGAGGTTGTAGGCACGGCCATCGAGATTCAATCCATCACCACCGTGCGCGCCTCCATCATGAAAGGGGGGATGGCCCGGATCAAATCGGTGGCGTTCATGGGCGGCGATGAGATCAAGGCCCTCCAGCCGGCCAAGTTTTATGCCACCATAGGCTATCCCTTCAAGGCCAAGGGGGAGGTGACGGCGCAGCAGAAGCAAGCTTACATGAACGCCGAAAAGCTGAAGGACCTCACCAACCTCTCCGAGGATGTCACACTGGCTGCCCGCCACGCCCTGGTGCAGATGATCGACTATCTGGTCAAGGAGCACGGGTTGACCCGGGAGCAGGCGTATATCCTCTGCAGCGTCGCGGTGGACCTCCACATCAGCCAACTGGTGGACGTGCCCAACGTGGCCGTGGCGGCGATCCTGGACCTCGGGGTTTTCAAGGAATAACGGGATTTCGGGAATGATCACGCGCCGCGGTTGCATCCAACTCACCGTCCTTGGGGGCGCGGGCTTCTTGCTCTCAGGCCACATGCCCTACAAGCAGTGGGCCGTCTACCGCTCCCAGCGGCTGATGATCGTGGCCAGCAGGAGCGAGGAGGCGGCCTTTCCCCTCGCCAAGGCTCTGGTGGCCGAGTTGGAGGCGAAAATCCCGCGGGCACGGCCCGATGCCACCCGCGCGCCCAGCATCCTGCACGTCACCCGCCTGTTGCTGACGCAGCAGATTCAGATCGCCGTGATGACGGAGGATCAGGCCCGCCTGATGGCCAGCGGCGAAGGCGAGGCGGGCTACGAGGGCGCGGTGCCGCTCCGGGTGCTGGCCTTTCTCAGCGAGCCCTATGTGCTGGTCAGCCATGAGGATTTCGCCGATGATCGGGCGCGCCTGATTGCGGCCAGCCTTTTCGGGAAACACCGCTCAACGCTGATCTCGCCTCGGCTTTCCTCCCCACAGGCGATGCGCCGCAGGGCGGAGGAGTTGCGCATCCCCCTTCACCAGGGCACCGAAAAGTATCTGTTCAATCCCCCCAGCGACGCTCCCGCACCCTAAAATACCCCCGCCCCGCGGCCGGATTGAGATTCGTCACGCCGATCCCCGCGGCTGTAAGGCGGCAAGCCAACCTGCAACGCACCCGCGTCGTGCAGCGACGCGCAGGACAAGTCCCGGGTCAGCGGCCCTGCTTGCGCCATGGCGCCCGTGGGCGCTTCGATCAGGTCTTCCCGGTGGTGGGGCGAACCGTACGGCGAGGCTCCTGGAAGCCAGCGCCGCTCCGAATTTATCTGCGCAAAGGGCTAAAAGGGCTGTGAGAAATTGCCTCCGGCGGGTTAAGGGCTCTGCCCTTAACAATCCCGGCAGGGAGCAAGCTCCCTGCACCCGGAGCATATTAGCCTTTAAGATCACGTGCTTCGGAA
>JACZVE010000358.1 GCA_022572825.1 SAR324 cluster bacterium | reverse complement strand
CCCTCCTTAAATGTCAGCGGACAACATCGATTAGCAAAACAAACCATTGCAGAATGGAATACCAACGATGGGAGAGCATTTAGAAGAGTGTCGAAAAGTCATCAGGAGGATGCCGCTCATTTTCGGGAAAAAGCGAGGTAATTCGACATTTCCCAGTTGCCGAAATTCTGATGGACGCGTGGATCGACCAGAATGCCCGACACACCCTGCCCGCCCTGTTCAGGCGATCGGTGTTCAGCCGTCCGGCGGGCTAAGCTGACGCCAACGATGGCAAGCAGTTGTGCGATCATCGGGCCATTCGACAGTCGGTCGGCGGACGTGCCAAGGAACGCAAAGCAGTCTCGACCGGTCAGATAGGCCGGTCATTGTCCGCTCCCGTGGCTAGGCACCGAAGAAGCTTTTTCGGGTAATTGCGGGCTTTGCCTCGCCGGAAATCCATTGGTTGCCCTAGAACGAGGGCCATGGGTAGGCGATCGGGCTGAAAGGCAATCCCGTGACGAGGCTATACCCTATACTTGCATGTGCTACTGTAAATCGAAATAGCCCACTGACATCAAGTTCAGTGACAATATAATATATGAAATTCTCAGGAGCATCCTAATTGAGCTTGGTAATCAAGAAAATTAACAGGTTTTTCCGTGCACAGAGCACAATAATGAATTGGATAGGTATGCGAAAGGCGAAGCCTTTTGGATTTTACATTCCCTATCGATATGCCATTGACGTACCCATTTTAGATGATTTCCATTTCGTGGAGTGGCTGAAGGAACAATTAGATGATCATCTGCAAGAATATATGAATTACGTAGAAAAAGCTCTCTCCTTCAATGAGAGATGGAAAGACTTCGATCGTGAAAACCCAAAGAATGGTCAACAGCCTCGATTTAATCAGGACTGGTTTCCTGGGCTTGATGGAGCAATGGCCTACACGTTAGTAAGACATTTTAAACCTGGAACGATCGTCGAAGTTGGCTCAGGTCATTCCACGAGATTTCTGGCCCAAGCCATTAAAGATGAAGGCTTAAAGACGAAATTGTATTCTATAGACCCTAAACCACGTCTGGACATTGATATTTTATGTACGAAAATTTTTCGATCATCGGTTACAGAAAGACCAATCCATGAGCTGTGCGACCTTAATGAGGGCGATTTTTTATTTGTGGATTGTAGTCACATAGCAATGCCTGGTACGGATGTGGACTACCTTTTCACGCGGGTTTTTCCGCTCCTGAGATCTGGGGTAATTATTCACGTGCATGACATATTTTTGCCTCATGCTTATCCAAGTGCGTGGCGTTGGAGAGGATATAATGAGCAAAATTTTTTGTTGGCTGTTTTAAGCGGAGGAGATAGATATGAAGTTTTATGTCCTAACGCTTATTTGCGCCGATACCATGATGAAAAATTGAAGGGTCTTGCTTTTCAAATTCCTAAGGATGCAAAGGAAGCCAGTTTGTGGATGAGGGTCAAGAAGTGAGTCGAGGATTAATGGGATTTCTGCCTGTCCAACCGCAGGCACCTGGACATGGGCAGTGGAGCGAGGTCAGATTGGGGTATTGAGGAGGAAGAAGTGCAAACGATAAATTCTCCTTGGGACCGGGCTGCACTGGACGACGTTGGAGAATATGCATCAGGACTCAGCTCCTCGTGGATATCGCGTGGCCGAGGCGCGAAGAATGGCCAAGCCGGGGCCCTTTGTGGACCGCTGCCGATTGCCTGTCCCGATCAAGCCGCTAATCCCTGACGATGAGCTTGTAATCCGGCGTGGTGTTCAGAGGGCAGGAATAAACATAGACACCTTTACTTGAGCTCGATCTCGTAGTCTCGGGTTTGACCGGTTTCCGGCCCGCCGCCGGAAACACCGGGCAACAATGCCCGGTTGATCAGCCGTAATTTCATTGGGACGGAAGCGTCATGAAAGCCGAAATCCATCCCGAGTACGCGGAAACGGCATGCAGTTGCGCGTGCTGTCAGTCCTGGAAGGGTGTATTCAAAGCTGGGTGGAAACGCTTACGTGGACATCTGCTCTGACTGTACGGAGCTGTAGGGAGATTCAGCGACAGTGCACGACTTGTTGACAGTCAAAGACCTGAACGTCGAGTTCCATCTGCCTGAAGGCATCATCAAGGCGGTGGACGGCGTGTCCTTCCGCATCGCGCCGGGTTCCACGGTCGCGCTGGTGGGGGAGTCCGGTTCGGGCAAGACCGTGATATCGCAGGCATTGATGAACATTCTGCCGAACACCGCCCACATCACCGCGGGGGAAATTATCTACCGCGATCCGGACAGCCCCGAGGAACCGATCGACATCACCAAGCTTGCGCCCGACGGTCGGTCCATGCGCTCGTTGCGGGGCCGGCGCATCTCCATCATTTTTCAGGAGCCCATGAGCGCGCTTTCCCCGCTGCACACCATCGAAGACCAGATCGGGGAGTTGGCTCGCCTGCATTTGCGAAAGCGCGGTGCGGAGGCGAGGGAGTTGGTGGACGAAACGCTGCGCCTGGTGGGGTTCCCCAGAGCGCCGGGCGCCCGCAGGACGTACCCGCACGAGCTTTCCGGCGGGCTTCGCCAGAGAGCCATGATCGCCATGGCCCTGGTTTGCCGCCCGGCGCTGTTGATCGCGGACGAGCCCACCACCGCGTTGGATGTGACCATACAGGCCCAGATTCTCAACCTGATACGGGATCTCCAGCGCGAACTGGGCATGGCGATTCTGCTGATCACGCACGATCTCGGGGTCGTCGCCAACGTGGCGGAGGAGGTCGTTGTGATATACCGGGGCAGGCTGATGGAATCGGGCGCGATTGACGAGTTGTTCCAGCGTCCGGAACACCCCTATCTCCGGGCACTGTTCACGGCCGTGCCCCGCTTCGGCATGCCAGCGGAGGAAAGGCTCGCCTCCTTTCGGGAGGTCAAAGTGCGGGAACATCCATTGCCCTCGCTGAACCGCTCGCCTGCCGAGGCCGTTACCCGCGGCGCACCGTTGCTTGAGGTTCGTAACATCACCAAGCATTTCCCATTGAGAAAGGCCGGGTTATTCTCTCGCGGCGCGGAAGCACGCCTCACGGCCGTAAACGCCGTCAGCTTTGCCCTCACCTGCGGCGAATGCCTGGGCTTGGTGGGAGAAAGCGGCAGCGGCAAGTCCACCACCTGCCGCATTATCCTGCGCGCGCTCACCCCGGACGGGGGGGAAGTGTTGTTTCACGGTGGCCAGCATGCGGTGGATCTGCTGAAGCTTTCCAACTCGGAACTGCTCGGCTACCGGCGCCGCATACAGTACATTTTTCAGGATCCCTTTCACTCGCTCAACCCACGCATGACCATCAAGGACATTATCGGCGAACCGTTGCTGATCCATCAGATTGGAGATCGGAGCGAGCGGCTTGAGCGTGTCAAGACGCTGATCGAACTGGTGGGCCTGGAACGACGGCACATGAATCGCTATCCCCACAGCTTCTCCGGGGGGCAGCGGCAGCGTATCGGCATCGCTCGGGCCTTGGCGCTGCAGCCGCACCTATTGATCTGTGACGAGCCGGTCTCCGCGCTGGACGTCCTGGTGCAAGCCCAGATATTGAATCTGCTCAAGGATTTGCAGACACAGCTTCAACTGACGCTCCTGTTCGTTTCCCATAACCTCGCCGTGGTCAACTACATCGCGGACCGCATCGCGGTGATGTGCGCAGGCCATCTGGTGGAGTTGGCGCCACGGGACGAACTGTTCGGCAACCCCCGCCACCCCTATACCCATGCGCTGTTGAAAGCGATTCCCGAGCCGGACGTGACCCACAAGCTGGATTTCTCCACCGT
>JACZVE010000028.1 GCA_022572825.1 SAR324 cluster bacterium | reverse complement strand
CGCGGCAGTTCCGTATACGCGCCACCTTCAAAGGGCGACGCCTGCCGCGAAGCCGCCACGGGATCAAACCCACGCGTGGGATCAAACCCGCCGGCCTGCTCGGGGCCGATGCCGTAAAGCTGAGCGGTCAGCCCCATTACCGGCGGAAGGTAGGGGTCGTATTCCGTCACCGCGAAGACCACGATGCCGTCCGCTCCCACCCGCTCCATGACCTTCAACGCATGAGCGGGCGATTCGATTCGTTCCTTGCCCTCCGCCGCCAATTGGGCCAGCACGCGATTGAGTGGAATCACCCGCACACCAGGCCACTGGGCGAGTTCGCTGGCCATCAGGTCTGCGAGCCGCAGCGGATCAAAATCCTGCGAACCGCTGTGATTCAGCGCCGGCGCTACGGCAATGGCCATCCGATGATCGACGTCCGCGAGCGTCAATTTATGCCGCACGCAGCCGCTGCCCACGATCAATAGGCCGAGCGCGCTGACCCAGAAGTATCCGGTTTTTCGGATCATCCATGATCCCTGTGAATAGCCGCTTCTGCATCCAGTCCGCGGCACGGCGACCCGCCGCGGCGGGCTTCAAATTCCTGCTTCCGCCCTCGTCCAGCGACTCGAATCGTCTACTCTTCGTCTCGGTCGGCCGGATGGCCAACGGTCTCAACGCGCGAGTCGTCTCGACCCCACATCACTTCGTTGGCCCGCACTTCATCACTGCGGCTGAACGAATCGTTACGAGGCCGCTCCTGGGCAGCCATCGGCGCACGCAGCGGAATGACGGACCAAATGCTTTCGTTGTCGCCGTAGCTCCGGCGACCACTCGTGAAATAGATCCGCCCCAGTTTCGACCAAGTGGGTGCATAGTTGGCGCCAACCTGGTCGGTCAGCCGCACCTTGGCGCGACCGTCGATGTCCACCATCCAAATATCGCCTCGCTGCAAGGGGTTTTGCTCCCCTTCGGAGATTTGGGCCACGTTCTCGACCGCGCAGTAGCTGATCTGGGTCTCGTCCGGGCTCCAGGTCGGCAGGATCATGGCGTGCTGGGGGCTGGACAGAATCTCGGTCGGCATGCGCGGTTCGCCGTTCACCAGCTTCAAGGTCCACAGGCTGAACCATCTCGTGCCCCGGCGACGGGCGCGCTGGTAGAGAATCGTGTTGCTGTTGGGCGCCCATTCGGGGAACAGGCCGTAGCCGATGAACTTCTTGACCGCGCCGGCTTCGGCCGATACCAGCCACAGTTCCCACTGTCCGCCGCGCTCAGCCATGCTGCAGAACACCAGTTGCTTGCCGTCCGGCGACCACGTCGGATGCACTTCATGGCCCGCACTGCTCGTGACCTGGACCGCCTGCTGACCGTCGAGGTTGACCACCCAAATGTCCCAGTTGCCGGCCCGGTCGCTGGCGAAGGCCACCCGTCGGCCGTCGGGGCTGAAGCACGGCTGCACGTCCGACCCTGGATCACTGGTCAACTGCACCACCGCCACGCCGTCCACGTCTTTGTAGTAAATGTCCGGGCTCATCGAATGGCGCGTCGAGGCGAAGATCATCCGCTTGCCGTCGCGGCTCATCGAGGGATCAAAATCGCTGCCTTCGGAGGGGTAGCTGTGTTGTCGGAGCGAGATGGCCGCACGCGACTCAAACTCGTAGGTCGGCACGCCGGGGATCTCGCCGAACAGCGTCATCTGCGGATCGCCGGCCGCCACGAGCGTCGGCCTCGGGGGCACGGGCGGATAATACTCAACCGGGCTGACCGGCTCGGATTCGACGACCACGATTCGCTCGCACCCGGCGTACAAGCACAACGTCGCGACCAGCGCGATCCCGCCGTACATCAAGGTCTTGATATTCTCTTTGGCGAACAAGGTGGATTCTCCTCTGCAAAGACCCTCGAACTATGGCGTTTCGCGGGGCCTCGGACATGCGAAGCGGAGCGTACGGGCCCGCATTATTTCCTGCTCCCGTATCGGTCGCAGGCCAAGGCCCGAATAGCTAATAGAAAAACTTCATACTCGCGTGTCCGATAATCTATGACCCCTATCGTCAGGACACCGGCGCCGCCTATACGTCATTGGCCAGGACCGATAACAGCGCACAAGACACCGCAGATCTTGCGCGACGACCGGCGAAAACTGCGCATCGCTGACACAAGGCGAACGGATAGAAGAGTGATCGCCGACCGCCGCCAACGCGATGGCTGATCCCAGTACGAGCAGGTCGATTTCACAATCGGGCCGGACCGGGCTCGGACATTTCACCGCAGAGACGTAACAGAAAAAAACTTGGCGAAGCTGACACAAGGCGACGGGGGATACTTGCTGTCAAAGCAAACCGGCGCGTATTCGGCCGCAACTTCTTTGTCAACAACACTCTGCGCTCTCAGCGGTCTCTGCGGTAAGAATTGCTTGGGCTAAGCGTTCGCCGGATCGGCGATGATGAGTTCGTTAAGAGATGAAATAACACGGTCGGCGTGGCCCAATTTTTCACGCGGATGAGAGCCGGCCAGTGCGACAACCACCATCCCGGCGGCTTTGCCGGCCTCAACCCCCGCCGGGGCATCCTCGATGACCAGGCAATCGCCGGGCAACACGCCGAGCCGGCTGGCGGCGGTCAGGAACACCGTCGGATCGGGTTTGCCGACTGAGACATCCTCGCTGCTGACGATGACCCCGAAAAGATCTGCAATGCCCATCTCACCCAGCGCCAAATCGATATTCGCCCGCGGCGTGGACGATCCGACGGCCAACTGGTAGCCGCCGGCGCGGTAATGACGCACGAGTTCGACCGCGCCCTCGCTGACCCGAACCTTACCCCGCACAAGATCGCGATACAGCTCCTCTTTGCGCGCCCCCAGCCTCCGAACATCTTCCGGAGCGCGGTCGTCACCAAAAAGGATGGGCACAATGTCGCGGTTCTGTCGCCCGCCGGCGAACTCACCCACCAGAGCAAAATCCACGTTCAACGAGGTTGCCAGACATTCAACCAGAGAGCGAAACATCTCTTCCCCGGTCGTGCTGCCAACATCTTCGGCCATGGTTAGCAGAGCTTCCTCCGCACGTTTGCGCTCCGTGATATCCTTGACCATGATAAGCACTGCGTTTTCACTCCCCATGTGAATCAGCGCGCTGGATAGGATGACGTCGATCACCGTGCCGTCCGCTCTTTCTAGCTGGGCCTCAAACTGCGAGGGCACGTCTTTTCCCGCAACGTGCTCGCGGTACCGTTGATAAATCGGGTTCTTCCCCAAATTCGTATCGGGCATGACTTGTACGATTGGCTGGGCGTAGGCTTCCTGCTCCGTGCAGCCGATCATTTCCAGGACGGCTCTATTGGCGTATTGAATGCGCTCCCCCTGCACCAATGCGATTCCATCCGTGGCATTTTCCACCAGTCCGCGAAACTTCTCCTCGGATTTGCGCAACGCCTGCTCGGCCTCGGTGCGTTGTTGAATTTTTTGATTCAGCTCCTCATTGAGACGCTCGGCATGGGTCTTGGCCTCCGTCAGGTGAGCAATCAGGCTTGAGTTTTCCAGCCGCAGGCGTAAAGAGGTTCTCGTCGTCATATGCATGCCTCGGGCGATGAAGGAAACGAGCACGATATACAGTGCGATCATCGCCCCCATGATCAGCGAAATTTCATCGCCCTGCCAGAAAAACCGTGCGGATAGGATCCCCAACGCGGGCAGGAAAAAGGCGGGCGCCATCCAGGCGACCGCCGAGTATGCGGCCAGCGAGCCGGCGGAAAGCCCCCCCGCCAGAAACGCGATAAATACTTGGTGAACGATGCTCTGCGGGGGAAACAGAAAGATGCCGGCGAGGCCCCATACCAGGCCGGAGGCGAGCGTACCGACCAGGTATCCCGCGCTCCAGCGCGCTGCCCGAGCGGGTGTCACCGCCCCGCGGCGGTACCTGTAACGCAAAACGGCGCGGCCGCCCCCGGACGCCAGGATGGCACCCAGCCAGATCAGCAAGGTGGCGTGGTCCGTGACGTCCCAAAGCACATATGTCAGCACCAGCGCATTCAGCAGCAAGCCCAACAAGGCGATGGGCACGTGCTCATAGAGCAGCCTGACTTGCTCCGAGAAAAGTCGCTCCGCGTGCTCTGTCCCCCTGGGAGCGAATGCCTTGCCGTCGTGCGCTTGCTTCTCGTCCCCACTCTGCATAGCGTGTCTGCTCCATTCGCGCTGCCCGATCGTGGCACACGGGGAACACGCACACCCGGTCAACTATTATCGTGGAACGGGTATTGTCCGTAAGCCTCGCCACGTCCCATGGGATGCCACGGCCAAGGAAGGAACTTCCGCCTGCGGCGTCGTACCCGCGGAACCATGCCAGCTCGCATCGCGGGTCACATCGTCTCGGCAGTAGGGCCTGGGCGCCTGCCTGGTTCCTATCCGACCCCGCGCCGGCCCGGCAGACGGGTTGCCTGCCTGCTTCGGATGCCTGAGATGCGGCGTGCGCGGGCTGCGCGCATCCAGGGCGCGAGCTTGGAACCTTCGAACGTTGAGGGTCGGGAAAGACAGGCGAATCGGGGCGAGAGGATTTGAACCTCCGACCTCACCCACCCCAAGGGTGCGCGCTACCAGGCTGCGCCACGCCCCGCTGCATGGCCTGTCAGAATAGACGCGGCTCCCGGCGAAAGTCAATTCAGCCCGGCCTTTATTTTCCCCCCTGCCGTTGCTAATTTGGGCAAGCAAATGAAGCGTGGTCGGAATTGTCGCAGGAATGCCGATGGCACATAGAAAACGAACGCTGTCCGGGATCAAGCCCACCGGAGTACCCCATCTGGGCAATTTCCTCGGCATGATCAAGCCCGCACTGGCGCTCCAGGAAACCCACGAGGCATTTTATTTCATCGCCGACTACCATGCCCTGACGACCGTGCGCAATCCACAGGAGATGCGCGAGCAGACCTATGATCTGGTCGCCACCTTCGCGGCCCTCAAGATGGATTTCGAGCGCCATACGTTTTTTCGGCAGTCGGACGTTCCCCAAGTCACCGAGCTGACCTGGATTCTCAGTTGCGTGACCCCAATGGGCCTGCTCGAGCGCGCGCATGCTTACAAGGATGCCCATGCCAAGGGACAGGAGATCAATCAGGGGTTGTTCGCCTATCCGGTGTTGATGGCTTCCGACATCCTCATCTACGACTCCCACGAGGTTCCGGTCGGGCGCGATCAGAAGCAGCATCTGGAAATGACGCGGGATATCGCCCAGCGCTTCAATCATCTCTTCGGGGCGACCTTCATCGTGCCCGAGGCGCGCATCGAAGAACAAGTCGCCACCATCCCCGGAACGGACGGCCGCAAGATGAGCAAGTCATACCGCAACGAGCTGCCGCTGTTCTCCACGGAGAAGGAACTGCGCAACGCGGTCATGCGCATCGTCACCGATTCCAAGTCCGTCGAGGATGCCAAGGATCCCGATACGTGCAACGTGTTCCAGATATTCAGGCAATTTTCCTCCCCGCAGCAGCAGAAAGAATGGGCGGTGCGCTACCGCGCCGGAGGCATGGGTTACGGCGAGATCAAACAAGCCACCTTCGAGGCCATCAACGCCGAGATCGGGCCCTTCCGCGACGCCTTTTTCCAGATACGCGACAACCCCAAGAAGATGGAGGAGATTCTGGCCGCCGGTGCCGCCAAGGCGCGCAGGATAGCCCAGGAAGTGCTGAACCGGGCGCGGCACCGTGTGGGCTTTATGGCGAGGAATGGAGATTCATGAGCAGATACCGGGAGCTGGACTTCAGCGGCGTCAATCGGTTCCCGTTCGAGGAGCGGGAGACCAAGGTGGACGTGGGGATGTTTGGGAGGCCGGATCTGGATGACGATTCCTTTTCGGCCTTTTATCGCGGGCTGCCGGATATTCTCGTCGCCAAAGACCTCAAGGCGGTTACCCGCACAACGGTGGACGTCCTGAACGCGGGACAAAAGATTATCGTGATGATGGGCGCCCACCTGATCAAGACCGGGCTCTCCCCGTTACTCGTCGAGCTGATCAAACGCAAGGCCGTCTCGTGCCTTGTCATGAATGGTGCCGGTGTCATTCATGACTTCGAGGTGGCCCTGTTCGGCCGCACGTCGGAGGACGTCGCCTCCAACCTGGAATCCGGGCGCTTCGGCTACGTGGAGGAGACCGGAATTTTGATCAACGAGGCGGTCAGCGAAGGAGCCGCGAAGGGATGGGGTTATGGGGAGGCGGTGGCGCGTAAGCTTTCCACCCTGCCCCTCCAGCATCCGCAGCACAGCGTGCTGCTGGCCTGTCTCCAGCAAGAGGTACCAGTCACCGTACACGTCGCGCTGGGCACGGAAACCATCCACCAGCATCCCGAAACCAATGGCGCAGCCATCGGCGAGACCAGCTATCGTGATTTCAGGATTCTCTGCAACGAGCTGACGGAGCTGGAGGGCGGGATCGTATTCCTATATGGGTCCGCCGTCATCCTCCCGGAAGTTTTCCTCAAGGCGCTCACCGTGGTGCGCAACCTGGGTCATCCGGTGCGGGAATTCACCGCGGTGAACTTCGACATGATCCGCCATTATCGCCCACAGGAAAACGTCGTGAGCCGCCCCACCCGCGGCGGTGGCCGGGGGTTCACCGTCATCGGCCATCACGAGCTGATGATTCCGCTTTTCTGGCAGGGCGTCTTCGCGGAGCTAAGGCGGCGAGGTTAGCGTCGCGAACCCCACCCGCGCGAAGTGATGCGCGCTATTCAGCCGACGGAAACGGTTGCCGCGCGCCGCCAGCGCCGCTGCGCCGCCGCATCACCATTGCCGCGGGCGCCGCATCAGGAATAAAGGCCGCTTTCAGGCCGCGTGAATTCGATTTTCGCATCCTGGTAGGCGGCATTGATCGCACGCCGCATGCCTTCGATGGGCTGGTAGCCCGGCGCGATCAGGTAATTGTTGTCGCCAATGCTCAGCACCACGGAGGGAAAACCGGAGATCCCGAATTTCCGCGTCAGCTGCAAGTCTTCCTGGAGCGCTTGCTCAACCTGCGGCGAATCGAGCCGCGCCGAGAATTCCTCGCTATCGAATCCCACCGCGCCGGCAACGTCGAGATAGGTCTCCCTTCGGGTGGGATCCATTGCGCGCGTAAAGTAAGCCTGGAATAGCCCCACCATGTAAGGCCACTCCTGCCGCAGATTCAGCAGCCGGGCGGTGATCACCGCGCGACAGGCCGGCAGCGTGCTTGCCAAGGGCCGGTGTGCGCGCCACAGGCCATCGTTGAACGGTTGACCCGTTGCCTGGTGGATCCGCGCCCATGCAGAGCGAATCATCCCGATCAGCTCGTCGCTCATGGGCTGCTCGCTCTCTCCGCGCAATCCACCCATGACGGTGACGCGCTGCAATTCCGGATACTCGGTGTCCATCTGCTCGAGAACCGGCCTGAACCCCCAGCACCACGAACACATGGGGTCTCCGAAGTAGCGAAGAATGCCGATGGGATCCGTTTTCCGTGTCGCGGTCATGGCCGATTGAGGTTGGTTGGCGGATGCTTGGCGAAGATTCGGCCCACGGCGTGCAGGCAAGCCCATATCCAGCCGGCGGCGGTCTCGAAATCGCATCCGGGCGGCCAGGATCGGCCGTCAGGACGCAATGGCGCCCCTGCTTTGGACCGCACCCCGTTGCGGTTCTTATCAGGTTGTATCATATGATTGGCCGCGATACTGCTTTGATTCGTTTGATTTTTCGGCAAAGGCTTGATATACGGGAAGGTCGCGATTTTCGGCGGGCGCGATCCAATGGGAGCCGTCCCGCCTGCGACCGCGCAATGACCTATCCGGACCTTCTCGCAACAGGCTCGATTGGAACGCTAAATTCCTGCGATATCGGCGCCCGAGAGCAGACAGGAGCTATTGAAGTGAACAAATCACAACTCATCGATAAGCTTGCTGTGCTCACCAATCAAACCAACAAGGTCGCCGAAGGTTCGGTGAACATCTTCTTCAGCAATATCAAGCAAGCACTGTCCACCAGCGACAAAGTGGAAATCCGGGGCTTCGGAAGCTTTCTGCTCAAGAGCTATAACGCTTACACGGGCCGCAATCCCAAGACGGGCGAAAAGGTATATGTCCCCAAAAAGGAACTGCCGTTCTTTCGTGCCGGCAAGGATCTGCGCGAGCGCGTGGATGGGTCGATGCCTCCCCAATCCGATCTCGACTGACTGCACCCCTTCCTCGGCGACCCCGGCCCCTTAGCGGCGCGAGGCGCACCGGAATTGCGGACACCTCGCCAAGGTATTCGGCTCTATGCGGCGCGCCACCCCCCCGCAATTGGGCGGCGAGTGGGATTCGCGCGACATCCGGGCGACCTACTGCCGGCCGCATCACAGCACCAGTTCCGCGACCGTGCGCAACGTTCCCAGGCTGGTCGTCCGCACGTTGAGAATCAGATTGGGGATGGCGTCCCAGGCCGCCAGCCGATCGGCGATCCGTTCCCTCGGGCCACACAACGCCACCTCGTCCACCAATTCATCCGGAACGGCTGCCACGGCTTCCAGCTTTCTTCCGGCCAGGTAGTGATCCTGAATGGTCTCCGCAGCCTCCTCGTATCCGTAGCGCCGCACCAGGTCGTTGTAAAAGTTGCGGCCCTTGGCCCCCATGCCGCCCACGTACAAGGCGAGTTCCGGCTTGACGGTGTCTCGGCACGACTGCACATCGTCTCCCATCACGACATGGACGTACGGGGCAATGGAAAAGCGGGCGTGATCTTTCCCTCCGCCAGCGCGCGCAAAGCCGCCGCGGACATGCTCCGCGAATACCGAGTACCGCTGCGGCGAGAAGAACACGGGAAGCCAGCCATCGGCGATCTCCGCCGCCAACTCCACGTTCTTGGGACCGATCGCGGCGATATAGATCGGCAGGTCGGCACGGGCGTGAACGATACTCTTCAGGGGCTTGCCCAGTCCCGTCGCAGTAGGCCCGCGATAGGGTATCTGATAGTAGACGCCCTGGTGCTGCAGCGGGGCTTCTCTTGCGAAAATCGCACGAAGAATGCTCACATATTCCCGCATGCGCGCCAGGGGTTTGCCGTAAGCCACCCCATGCCAGCCCTCCACCACCTGCGGACCCGATACGCCAAGACCCAGGATAAACCGGCCGCCGGATAATTGATCCAGCGTCATGGCGGTCATCGCCGTGTTGGCGGGGCTGCGCGCGTGTATTTGCATGATGCCGGTGGCAAGCCGGATCCTGGAGGTGTGCGCGCCGATCCACGCCAACGGCGCGACGGCATCGGAGCCATAGGCCTCGGCGGACCAGACCACGTGATAACCGAGGCGCTCCGCTTCCTGGCAGAACGGCACGTCAAGCGATACCTGGGCGCCCGAGTAACCGATAGTGAACCCTAATTTCATATGGATTGCCTTATCGCCGGTGGCGGGGGGCACGGCGGACGAGTCCGGGCCCACCTCGCCGTAGGGTTGCACGCGGCGTCGACCTGCTCTCCTGCGAAGACCCGCCGCGCTCGCCGAAAGACCTCGATGGTTTTCCGAGGCTCGCTAAAATCGAGAATCCTCCCGGCTTTGTGATGTCGTGACTGGTAAATTCATTTTTGTGCTCCGCTGCCTTTTCGATATACTGTGATCTGAACCGGCACTCAAGGACCTTTGCCACCTGCGCGCAATCGCGCCGCGCTCACGGGTCTTCTTGTGCGGAGCAAGGCGCGTCGAGTGCGCGCGAGACAAACACACGGTGAAAATAACAGGTTGTGCCACCAACAGGACGGTCCGTGTAGGCCTCCGGCGGGTCAGGGGCTGAAACACTCGCTGGCGTGCGTTTCTCCCCTGCCTGTCGCGCGTTTCTTCCCTGGAAATCGTTTGTGAAACGCGCGTTACTTCCCCCGCATTTGCTTCATTTCAAATAATTCACTGGCCTTCTGAATTCCGACGATAAGTAAAGTACGGTCGCCAGGTAATATCCGCCATGATCCCCACGGAAGCCGTGCAAAACGCTCAGTTCTGGTATGAGGAGGGCGTAAAGCGCATCGAAAGCGGCTCCATCAGTTTGGGAATCACTTCTCTGGAAAAGGCGATCGCCCTGTTTGCGGAGGAGGACAACCCGCGCGTGTTGACCTACGCGCGCCATCACAAACTGCTGGGGTTGAAGCTGGATCGCCGCTATGAGGAGGCGGAAAGCCAGTTCGCCGATGTCATGCAAGGGTATACTCAATTGGAGGATTCCTACGGCAAGGGCCTGCTGTTGGCTCACCTGGCCGAGTGCCTGGCGGCCCAGGGACGATGGGAACGCGCCGAGGCAGTCTTCCATCTCGCCTCCGTGGTCGCGGAAAACGACCAACACAAACAACTGCTCGCCTACATTCGGCTGCAGCAGGGCCAACTTTGCAGACAACGCGACGACCTCGCCCGCGCGGAGCGGATGTTTCAGGCCGCCGAACGGCTCTGCAATGCGGAGCAAACGCTGCTAACCTATGCTCAATGCCGGTGGCTGCGGGCCGAAGCGTTGAGCCGTTTAGGCGAAACAACGCAAGCCGTCGCGTTGCTGGAAGACGTTCATACGCAACTCATCCGGGCGAAACAATTTCGCGACGCCCTGGAGCCGCTGACCTTGCTTAAGCAATTGTATGAGGATATGGGAATGGAGGAGGACAAACATCGGATCGCCAGACTGATACACCTCTGTGGCCAGCAGATATTGCGCACGGATGACGTGCGGAGGGAGAAAGCCTACCTCGGCCCGTCGATATCGCGGCAAGGCTGAGCGGCCCAGCCCGCTGGGGGGAGACCGCATTGCCCGACGGCGGTGACGCCATATTGCCGCTGTGCCGTTGCCGCCTGTCGATTGCCTCGCGCGTTCCGGTATCGCGCACCTCCCGATGCGCCCGCTTGATTGCGGAGAGAAGGGCAACGGTCTCAAGAATGAAGGCAAGGCGCCGATAAACGTAGTATCCGATAGGCGTGCGCCGTTGCGGCAGGCGGCTGCGCGCAATATCGACGCTGGCCCGACACGCCTACGCGCAGCCGGCGTTGAACGGAAGGGAGAACGATGCTGAACCGCCTGCAACCTGTTCGATTCTATGTGGGGCTGTTCGCCTTTTTGCTCGCGGCGCTGGTCGTGGCAACCTTTTATTTCCTCTTCGGCATGGCCACGAACAGCTACATCGTCAGCGATGGCGCGCAGTTGGCCACGTACTATATGGATGAGCCCCGTTACGACAATAATCTGCAAGGGTTCATCTATGCCCTATCCTTTCTGGTGGCCAGCGCGTTGATGTTGCTGCTCATCCTCCTGCCCGATGAAAAGCTTGCCATGCCAGCGCAAGCGGCCAGCGCGCCGCCCCAGCCGCGCCGGCGCAGCCCTCCGGAAACGCCATCCGCGGATATTGAACAGACGGCTCCGCTGCGACAGGAGCAGCCCACGGCCGCCCCAACAGCGGCGCAAACTTCGCCCCTGACTATCGAAAGGGGAGAAGGGGAAGACGAGGCGGCTCCACCGGAAGCCCCCGCGGAATCCGACGCATCCGGAGAAGAGGAAGTGACGCGATCCGCGGACCAGGATCTGCCTGAAGTCGCCAGCTCGGAGCATCGATACGAGGATACCGGCGATGACGACATCGTATACGGCACGGGACGGATCAGCGAGGATTCCACTTGGGAATTCATACAGGAATATCCGGATAGCGCAGTCAAATTCCTCTATCGCAAAACCCTGGACAACAAGCCGCTTGCGCCAACGGAGGAGGACATCTATCGCGCATGGGAGCTGCGCGGCCTGACGCGGGCGATGGTGCGGGAAATCGTGTTGCAAATCATGAGATGGCAAACCTTGCCCGACGATTTTCCGCACAACATCTGGCGTGAACTGCGAGACCAAATCTATGAGATGCGCTCGCGGTGACGATGCGCCGCGGCGCCAAGCACATCGCTCACCCGCACCGCACCCTCGCAATTCGAGTGATTCCGGGCTTTCCGCAACGCCGCCGTCCACCTTGCTCGGTTCACCGATCCAATAGTCCATCTCCTCCCGCAGCAATCGAATCCTTATCCCGATGGTTTGCCGGACAAGTTCCCGCTCGCTTCGCCCGGCGTCCATCCGCCGCTCCGCCGCACATGTGCCGTGATGCTTCACCGCTCAGCCGGGCGCCCTGCGAATGAACGGGGTTACGAGTTAGCGGTTTCCAATATGTTTCAGTAAGCGGGCGCTGCATTCCTGCCCCACGGATTCCGCAGTCGACTTTCCGACTACCAGCGAGGCAACACTCGACAGCCGGGGCATGCTCCTTCCGTGAAATTATGGGATGATGTGGCCCTGAGGCACGCCCATGCGGATGATGGGCGAGCGTAGGCGGCCGCGCATCCCCGCAGGATATTGGCGGGTCGGCCATTGCGGGCACTTACCTATGCCCCCGCGGCGGATGATGCTACAAGCGGTCCGGAAGTTCATTTATGTGGGGTAGCGCGCGACTCGCAAGCGGTGCGCCCCTTGCCCGCTGGAGCCATTTTCCGGACCCGTTCAAGTCACTGCGGCAATGCGCGAGGGTGTGCGGCCGTTCGCCCAGGGACAGAGACGATTGGGATCTCGATGCTCGAACTGAAATCGGTGGGAATACTGCTTCGCGACGCCGATCAATCATTTCCCCTGGAATTTCTGAAGTCCGTGTTAAAGCGGGTCGGCGGCACGATGCACCTGATCGATCAGAGCCTGCCGGCAGACAAGCTGGATTTGATCATCGCCATGGGTGGCGACGGCACCGTGCTGAAGGCGCTCGACATGAATCCGGAATGCCCGGTGCTGGCGATCAATTACGGATCGGTGGGATTCCTCACCGCGGGAGACCGAACGCAATTGGCAGATCTCGTCTCCCGGCTGCTCGATGACGATTACCTCGTTAGCGAGCGCATCCTGCTCCACTGCGAGTATCCAGGGGGTTCCGCGACCGTCATCAACGAGGTGGTGCTGCGCTCCTCCTGGCGGATGATCAACGTGGAGGTGTCCGTGGATGGCGCGAAGATCCGCACCATCCGGGGCGATGGGGTCATCGTCGGCACGCCCACGGGCAGTACGGGCTATCTGCTGTCCGTCGGCGGGCCGATCGTCATGCCCGATGCGCAATGCTTCGTGTTGGATGGGATCAACGAGTACAACTTTACGTCGCGCGCACTGATTCTGCCGGCCAGCGCGGAAATTCACCTGCGTCTGACCACATTGCTCCCGGATCAGGAGGCCTACGTTTACATCGATGGCTCTCAGGCCAGCCAGGTCGCGGCGGGTGCGGAGATTCATCTTTCCCGCTCGCCCAGACGGGCCAAGCTGATTTTTTTCGAGAGGGATTACTTCTTCCGCAACCTATCCTCCCGGCTCTCCTGGTATTGACCGCTCGCAAGCGGGCACGTGGCGTTGCAAACCGGCGTCATATTCCCTGGGGACCTCCAGCAAGGCCAGCCAAGCAGGACCCAATCACCTCCTTGAGGGCGTTCCCCTCGCAGCTAGTCATTACCGGAAGCCTGAGGGAGGGGCTCCTCCTCGGGGGATTCGCGGACGCGCAACAGCCCTTGCACATCCTGAATCAACGAGAACAATGCGGGCACGAAGAATATATTGACCACCGTGGAAAGTGCCAGTCCCCCCAACACCGCCCCGCCCAGGCCCCGGTACAGCTCCGATCCCGCCCCCGGCAGGAGCACCAGCGGCATCAGCCCGAATACGCTGGTGACAGTGGTCATGAAGATCGTCGCCTTCGCGCCGTACTTCTTGAGGATCGGGTAGGCCTGCTCGAAGTTGTCGATGTATCCGTCGTCGAGCGTGATCGCGACCGATTTTTCTGGCAGCCGCGTGCCCTCGCGAACAGCCTGCTCGACCTCGCGTGCGAAGAGGAAGGTGAACCCCTCTTCGACTAGGTACGCGATCTGTCTTTCGCACCCCGCTGGGCTGACGGTCAGGTCTCTGAGGAGCGGGCTCAGTGCTTCCTTGGG